>JAAYQM010000007.1 GCA_012519315.1 Clostridiales bacterium
AAGGGCGGCAATAGAAAGATCCCGCGCAACCTCAATGCTGACGGGAATAGCGGGAAAGGCAACTACTCCTCGCAAAGGAATAACCGGAAGATCAAGTTGTTCAGCTTTTTCTATGTAACGTGGCATTTTTGAGTTTATGTACCTTCTTATGGGTACTCCCTTTCTTTATCGTAAAATCGTTAATAAATTAATTGAAGAGCTTATTTCGACGATTATGGTCATTATTATGCAGGCGGCGACAAGTGCCCCATGATATAAAGCCTTCAATTACATTATTGTATCACATTCATTTCAATATTTCCATACCTGAATTAAAACAAACGGTGAATTTATAATAAAGAATGATTTATAAATATTGCACTATATCCGTTTTGCTAAAGTCTGTATTAAATGCGATATCTTTACAGACCGGGGATTTGTGTGTATAATTATTAATAGCAAAAAATTAAGTACTCGATTAATTATAATTTAAGATCAGAGATTATATTCTTGATTTTGCAGCTTGACTTGCTATTTCTAAACGAAAGGAATTATCAAAATACTGTTCGATTCTGGCTTGCAGCCTGTAAGATCGGGACAGAAAAAGATAATCTTAGGGTGATTTAAATGATTATTGATTTTCATACGCATTGTTTTCCGGAAAGAATCGCTGAAATGGCGGTGAGTCGTGTAGCCGGCGCCGCCGGGATTACCATTGTGGGAAACGGAACGGTTGACAGCCTGATTTCTGAAATGGACAGGCAGGGGATTGACATGGCGGTGGTGCTGAATATAGCGACCAATCCCCGCCAGCAGACCAATGTCAATAATTTTGCCATTGAGATAAACAATAAGGAAGGTCGCATTATCTCCTTCGGTTCGGTTAATCCCGACAGCGACAATATTACCTCCGAGCTAAAACGGATAAAGACCGCCGGACTCAAAGGGATAAAGATTCACCCCGATTATATGGGAGTTCCCGTTGACGACCGGAGGATGATTCGGATTTTAGAGGAATGCGCCGATCTTGATCTGATTGTTGTAACCCATGCCGGCTTTGATGTCATCTCGCCCGATTTTATTCATGCTACGCCGGAGGGGATTGCCAGAGCCGTAAAGGGAATCAGGGGACTGAAGCTTGTCGCCGCCCATATGGGGGGGAACAGATGTTGGGAGGATGTGGAGCGTTACCTTTTAGGCAGAGATATTTATTTTGACATTTCTGTTGAATCGAAGGACGACATTCCTCACAATCTGGCAAAGCGCATTATAGACGGGCACCCGTCGGACAAAATCCTCTTCGGGTCGGATGCGCCCTGGTTTTCTCCTGCCGGCTCCATATCACTTATTGAATCTCTCGGTCTTGCCGAGGAGCAAAAAGTGAATATTTATGAACATAATGCAAAAAAACTACTCGGCATTTGCTGATCAGATAGGAAATCACCCCGCGGTTTTTCGTCGGGGTGATTCTCTTTATGATCAGTTTTTCATCTCGGCTATGAGCTGGAGCCTTTTGGAGGCATAGCCGTAAGCTCCCTCAAAGTCGTTGGTCTCCCTGCAGCAGGACTCAAGGTCGGCATAGAGCTTGTACCGCACGAGGGCGGAAAGCTCCTCTTTCGGGCGTTTGTAAAGGATTTCGCTGATGCTCTCGGCGGCGCTTAGATAACGTCCTTCGGTCATCATCAGCTTTGCGGCAATGTGCATTCTGTAAACCGGATTGTTGAATTTAAAGCTTTTGAGGATGGTGCACACAGCCTCTGATTTCAGTGATTCCGCCAGCGATAGGGACAGTATATACAGATATAGCTCAATGCCAATGCTCTTTTCGGCAAGAATACTGTAATCGGCTCCCATATTATGCATTGGTAGATCCACATCTTCAATTATTGAGAGGAGCAGGAGAGCGCGGGCACGAATCCACTTGCAATTATAGATCGTTTTGTCGCAATGGGAGAGGGTCTTGCGCAGATGGGCGGCGGCGGTGGCAAAGGCGCCGCGATTAAAGGCGCCCTCCCCGAGTCGAAGGGTACATTCCGCCAGGATATAGCGGATTTCGTCATCGGCCTCCCCCAGCTTGCTTTCGATAATATCGATGCAGGACTGATAGTTCCGGTTGCGGTAGTAGGTTTTTATCTCGTCAAGGCAATGGATTTTTTTATAGGCGAGATCGTCGTCTGAATCGGACAAAAAATACCCGACGGGAACGTCCAGACGCTCGGCAAGATACAGCAAAGTCTGAACGGAGGGGGAGGCGATGTTGTTTTCTATCTGACTTAGCATGTTTCTTGTGATTCGCTCGCCGGCCAGTTCAGCCTGGGTAATACCGCGAAGCTTGCGGGCTTGTCGAATTTTTTGTCCTAGATTCATAAGTACCTTGTTCTCCCGTTGAAATTTTAACAGTTATGTTTGTCTTTTCTCATAAAGGGCGCGGTTGCCGAAAATGTTGTTTCCTTTCGAATCAATGCCCACAAAAAGAGGAAAGTCGCGAAAAACAAGACGCTTTACCGATTCGCAGCCCAGCTCTTCAAAGGCGATGACCTCGCAGGATTCGATCGCCTGTGTCGCCAGGGCGCCGGCGCCCCCGATGGCACATAGGTAACAGGCTCCCGTCTCGACAATGGCATCGATCACAGCCTGTCCCCTCTCCCCCTTCCCGATAGTGCCGGCAAGACCCAGCCTGTACAGACGGGGGGCATAGACGTCCATCCGCGACGAGGTTGTCGGTCCGCAAGAACCGATGGGCAGACCGTTCTTTGGAGGAGTCGGCCCGGCATAGTAAATGAAGGAGCCCTTTATGGGAAAGGGCAGGGGGCTTTTATTGTTAAGCAGTTCTTCGATTCTTTTGTGAGCGGCGTCACGAGCGGTATAGACGGTTCCTGACAGGAGAATTTCCTCGCCTGCCCGTATTTTCGGCAGCCAAAGTGACGCTTCTTCGATGATGTATTGTTTCATTATATGTTCTTATACTTCCTTTGTTTCTGTTAAGTCAAGGTAGGCGTTGATTTCATCGTCTTCGGCAGGCTGGTCTGCAATATTAATGGCAAACCAGTTGTCAAAGTCAATTTTGGCAAGCTCCTTTTGAATTCCAGAGGTAGACTGGCTGCGGATAGCTGATATGTTGTCGCTGATTTGACGGTTTTTACCCTCCAGATTGACAAGCAGCCGGGACATTTCCTCCTGTGCATCCTTGACATAGGAAAGGATTTCGCTAAGGGCTTCCTCTGCCGTGGCGCGGAGGATTGCGTTGATGGCGTTGAGTGCGGACGTCGCCATGCCTGTAGCTTCCTCTTTTGCTGTTGTGAGTTGGGTGTTGATCTCCTCTTTAATTTTTCCGGCATCATTCTTTGCATTGTCGATGATTTCGTTTGCCGTCTTTTTCGCTGATATGATAAGATCCCCTATTTGAGAGCTGATTTCATCATAACGCTCTGATTTTGAATTAGCACCGTCAAGATTGCGGAGTCGCTCCCCCATCTCATCTAAACGAGCGAGAAGGTTGTCCCGCTCGGCGGTGAGGGCGTCAAGCTGCTCCTTCTGCCGGTCGAGCTTTTCATTAAGGGAGAGAATTGTCTGCTCCTGCTCCTTGATGCGCTGCTCCTTTTGGGCGCAGACCTGAAGCATCTCGTCGCAGGCGATGCGCAATTCATCCAGCTGTTCGTTTTTCTTCTTTTCATTCTCAAGCTCAAGCTTAATATCGTCAAGGGTGGCAACCGACTTTTTTTCGTAGTCGGTAAATTCATTGTTAAGCTTTTGAATATATTTGTTGACATCGTTTTTGTTGTATCCGTTTATTGCATTGCGAAAGGCTACCATATCTTTTTTTGCCATATTTTTAACCGTCCTAATTTTATTTGAAATTATAGCATTCAGATAAGGTCATTATACCACAATTATCTTATGTTATCAATAATTAATGGTTTGTTTTAACAAAAAATTATTTTGTTGAAGCGCCGAAATCATACAAATCGTCAATAGTCGTTTCATCGATATCGTCGAGAAGGCGGTTGATTTTGGTGTAGGCCTCAGGAACATCTCCCACAATGATTGTCTCGGCAATGCAATAGGCATTGGAAAGGGTTACCGTTTTCTTTTCGGTAGGTACCATGAGCTTAATTTTAATGGTTATGTTTAGCATCATTCTGTGCAGGGTTTGGTTGATGCCCGCCTCTAAAAACTGGTTGTCAACCGTACACTGCAAACCCTGCGCCAAGAGCAGCTTGATATTAATCATAGGACCCCGCCCCGAAAATAGCTCGCCGCCGAGAATCGTACCGAGGGGGATTTCTACACTCATTATATCGTTGTCCTGTAGCTTTACGAGCACCGATTTAAGAAGTGAGACTCTTGCGTTGGTGAGTTGTCCGATGTTGGTTTCTATTGAGGAAACCTTGCCGTTTACATCATAGGACAGCTTCACAAAATCGCTGTAGGACAGATTATCGCTGGCCAACTGTTCGTAAATGGCATTGTTGATGATCTCATTAATTGAATTAACCGCAACTGCTTCGGCGGCTGCGGCGGCATAAGGGAATATTTGGAAATTGAGAATTAAAAGAAGGGATACGGCGACAAATCCAAGATAGACAAGAAAATTAATCAGTCTTTTTCGAAAGGAGGAAAATCTTGTTTTTTTTATACGCTTCATATCATCACACCCTTATTATCATTATATGATAGAAAGGGGGAAATGTTTTTAGATTTTTTCGTCAAAGAGGGTTAAAATGTGCCAAAATCCTTGAAAAAATGACTAGAAATCTTCATTCTCCGCAGAATTGTCGGGGCTGTCGTGTTCTTTTTTTGACCGCTTCTTTTTCGCCATAGCCGGTGAAAGGGATGCAAGGGGATTGTTGTTGACGGCATTTTCCATGTTTTTATCGCTGACATGGGTGTAGATCTGTGTGGTATTTAGCTGCTCGTGTCCGAGGATGTCCTTCAGCACGCGAACATCCACCTTTCCGCTCTGGTACATAAGGGTAGCGGCGGTATGGCGGAGCTTATGAACCGAGTATCCCTTGTTTCCAAGACCCGCAGCGTCTAGATATTTATAAACAATCCATTGAACGGTCTTTACACTGATCCGCCGGTTGCGGCTGCTCAGAAAGAGGGCGGGTTCCTCCAGCTTTTGAGTCGTATCGCTTATACGTATTTTGAGGTAGTCGCGGAGGGCGGTCTTGCAGGCGTCATTCAGATAAACAATGCGTTGTTTTCGTCCCTTACCCGTTACCCGCAGGGAGCGCAGATCCTTGTCAATATCCCGCAGGTCAATGGACACAAGTTCGGAAAGTCTCATGCCGCAATTAAGAAAAAGGGTGATTATTGCATAATCCCTGGTGGTTGTTTTTGAGTTTTCGTCATTTTTAATTGCCTCAAGCAGGGCAACACTTTCATCAAGGGAGAGATATTTTGGCAGGCTTGAACGCCTTTTCGGTCCCTCAATATCGTTGACCGGGTTTACCTCAAGCACCTTTTGCTTGGTGGTGAGAAATTTAAAGAAGGCCTTGAGGCTGGAGAGTTTACGCGCCTTAGCCGCCCATTCGTTTTTTCGCACGCTGTCGGCGTAAAGCAGAAACTCATATACTTCCTCGGTGGAGATTTCTTTTATAAAATCAAGATCGCATCGGCTGATATCAAGCTTTGAGAAGGCCTCGCTTTCAAGGGAGATTCCAGCCCGCCTTGCCGTGATATAGCGAAAAAAGGTTCGCAAATCAAGCAGATATTCGGAGACGGTACGCTCAGAGCACCCCTGAATAACCAATTTGTAGGTTGCAAAGTCCTTGACGGCTTTCGGCATTGTCTCAAGATCGGCTTTAAGATTTGTTAAACTACTCATAGGCAGAACCATCTCCATCTGAATTTTTGAAAAAACAACTCTTTACTAAAAATCATTTTGCAATTATGCTGCAATTTAATTATACAAAATTTTTCTCGTTTTTAGTGGCTAAAGTGTAAACATTTTGTGCTTCCTCTTGTATTTAGGCGGTGAATTATATAAAATAATAATAATCATCAGGTCCGATATGAAAAAATTGACATGCACAGGGAAAAATTCAAATATGGCATCTCGTATGACTGATTTAAGTCTAAAATGATCGATGTAAAAATGCATATCATTAAAACTTCCATAGGGGGATCTATGCTGGTATTTTTGAAAGAAAACTCTTACAGTATTACAAAAATGATTATAAATCAGGTGGGAATGACGATTTTTGGGACGGTGCTGGCCTTTGCCACCAGTATGAATCAAACGCTATTTCTTGCCACCAGTCTCTTTTCCATCGCGTTTTATCTTACCTTGCTCTATTCGATGACATGGGAACTTGGGGCGAAGGATAAGATTCGCGTTGACAGCGGGAGGATGACCCAAAAGCCGCTGCTTGGAATGAAGCTGTCCGCCATTGCCAATGCCCCGAATATAATTCTTGTTTTTTTGCTGTTTGTCGGGTTTGTTTTTGGCTCTAAAAGCATCGGAATTGCCAAGGCGTGGGCAGGCACTCTCTATTTTATCACAAATCAGGTGCTTCGCCTTTGGATGGGAATGTATTTAGGAACTATTAATTATTTGCTGCCAAAAATTCAAACCGTTGTTAATGATCAGGTTATAACAACGGCGGACATTTATTCCTTCCTTAATCCCGTTTTCTTCCTCCTTGCCATTCTGCCCTCGGTGCTCGTTTGCGCCGCCGCTTATTATTTCGGCTTGAAGGGTATTCGCTTGTCCTCCTATTTTAAGGCAAAGACAAATTAAGTTTCCTTTTACCTTATCCTCGACTGTCCGTTGATAAAAGATGAATTTTGACAAAGCTTGAGCAGCAAGCGGTGTAAAACAAAATATAAAGGGAAAAGTGCCGCTTGGCCTCGAGATGGATAAATACAGATATTTGCGAAAAGCAACTATAATATTTGCAGGATTTTAAGATACCGCCGCAATCACCGCTTTTTTCATAAAACTGCCCTCATCTCCATATATTGTAATGATATTCGAGTCGGAGGTGCGGGTTTGAAAACAGCAGTCAGTGAGAGATCCGAAAGGAGGGCGGTATTTTTTACCGTCAAATTTATCATTATCAGTCTTGTGGTATGCGCCGTTGCCCTGATTTTAAATATGGCGGCATCGGTATTTGCGCCCGATTTGATCGGGGGTTTCATCAGGGTCGAGGCAAGTACGGACAACAGTGCGATTCGGTGGCCTGTCGTTATTATTGACGCCGGACATGGGGGGATGGACAGTGGTGCTGTGGGGATAAGCGGAGTTCATGAAAAGGATCTGAATTTGCAAATATCTTTTATTCTGTATGATATGCTGAGAGCAAACGGTGTTCCGGTCATTATGACCAGAACGGAGGACAAAATGCTCTATACCGAGGATCAGGATATAAAGGGTCAGCGTAAAATGTATGACCTTAAGAACCGGCTTCTTGTGGGGAGGCAAAATCCTGAGGCGATTTTTATCAGCATTCATATGAACAAGTTTCCTCAATCGCAATACAGCGGCCTTCAGATTTATTATTCGCCTAATAATGCCGCAAGTCTTCCCCTTGCCGAGAGGGTTAGGGAATATAATAAAATCTACAATCAGCCGAACAACAACCGGGAAGTTAAGAAGGGAAACAGCAGTATCTATATTCTGCACCATATAAAAAACCCGGCTATCCTTATCGAATGCGGCTTTCTCTCGAATCCGGAGGAATGTGAGCTGCTTTCACGTGAGGAATATCAAAAAAAATTGTCGGCGGTGATTTTTACTGCGGTGATGCGTTATTTGTCCGAAAACACCGTCCAAAGCAATTGATTTTTTGCATTGGTTTATGATATATTGATGTAGAAAGGCTTGAGAAAAGGATATTTAAAATGAAAGCAGGAAAAACGATCTATATATGCAGCGAATGTGAATATCAATCTGCGAAATGGCAGGGAAAATGCCCGTCCTGCGGTAGCTGGAATACGCTGGAGGAGGGGATATCCCAGCCAAAGACGCCAGTCTCCCCAAAGCATGTAAATACGCTGGGGAGCGGTCGGTCCCGCGCGGCGGCCTTTGACGAGCTGGATCTGCCTGAATATATGCGGTGCAATACCGGATTTGATGAGTTTGACCGAGTGCTTGGCGGCGGACTTGTGCATGGGTCGGTTATCCTGCTCAGCGGTGAGCCGGGGATTGGAAAATCAACCTTGCTTATGCAGATTTCCAGTGCGCTTGCAGAGACAAAGCGGGTGCTTTATATTTCCGGTGAGGAATCCCGCGGACAGCTTAAACTCCGTGCCCGCCGGCTCGGCATCGGCGGAAAAAATTTGCTGCTTTTGACCGAAACTAATATTGACGCCATACTGTCCGAATATAGTCGTGTCGCCCCGGATATTATGATTGTCGATTCTATTCAGACGGTCTACAACAGCGGCATTGCCTCGGCGCCGGGCAGCATCTCCCAGGTGCGGGAGGGGGCGACGGCCTTTATTTCAAAGGCGAAAAACGACGGCACCTCGGTTATCTTTGTCGGTCACGTGAACAAGGAGGGGGGCATCTCCGGTCCGAAGGTGCTTGAGCATATGGTTGATGCCGTTTTGTATTTTGAGGGGGAGAGAAGGCAGTCCTACCGCATTATCCGTGCGATGAAAAACAGGTACGGCTCGACCAATGAAATCGGCGTTTTTGAGATGACCGACATAGGTCTTTCCCAGGTCTCAAATCCGTCCGAAATGCTACTGGCAGATCGACCGAAAAACACATCGGGAAACTGTGCCGTTTGCGTCATGGAGGGCAGCCGTCCCATTCTTTCGGAGATACAGGCTCTTGTGTCAAAAACCGTTTTTCCCGCTCCGCGCCGCACGGCAAACGGTATCGACTACAACCGGATGTGCCTTTTGATTGCGGTGCTGGAAAAGCGCCTTGGGCTCCGTTTTTCCGCAAATGATGTCTATATGAACGTAATAGGGGGCATCAAGATGGACGAGCCTGCCGCCGACCTTGCGACGGCGCTGGCCCTTGTGTCCGGGATTACCGACCGCGTTGTTCCCGATGACCTGCTTGCTATCGGGGAGATTGGTCTTGCGGGAGAATGTCGTGCCGTCTCGCATATTGAGCATCGCATTAAAGAGGTGGAGCGTCTCGGCTTTAAAAAAATATTGATCCCCCATCGCAATATAGAAAAACTAAAGAAAAGAGCAGGCAACGCAGAACTTATCGGTATTAAAAGCATATATGAGATTTTAACGGTGCTAAAACCTGTAAAAGAGCAGGCGGAAGAGTGACAAATATCTCTCCGCCTTTTTGTCAGAGCTGTCGCTCATAGATTACGCTGCGGCACCGGCGTTATATGCAACTATTGTGAATAAATCTAATTCATATCCGGTTAAACTTTGATTAATGATTTGTTGATTTTATTATGGTATTATATGTTTTTAACTGTTTTCAGTTGATATGAACCAATATATGGACAAAAAAACACAGAGGAAACGCTTGTCGAGTACAGGAGCAGGATTACTTTATGCTGAGGATTTTTAAAAATTTAAAGCCTTGGGAATGGTTATATATTCTCTCGGCTATTGCGTTTGTAACGATTCAGGTCTGGCTTGATTTAAAGCTGCCCGATTACACGTCCGAGATAACCCGTCTTGTTTTAACTGAGGGCAGCAAAATGGCCGATATTTGGATTACCGGCGGTAAAATGCTTTCCAGTGCGCTGGGCAGCCTGATTGCAACGGTAATTGTGGGATTCTTAGTTGCTCGGATGGCAGCAACCCTGTCTTACAGGCTGAGAAACAGGCTGTATGACAGGGTAAACGCCTTTTCAATGGAGGAGATCGGGCATTTTTCCACCTCCAGCCTGATCACCCGAACAACCAACGATATCACGCAGATTCAAATGTTTGTCTCCATGGGGCTGCAGGTTATGATAAAGGCGCCGATTACCGCCACATGGGCAATTGTGAAAATATCCGGCAAGAGCTGGCAATGGACAGCGGCAACAGCAATAACGGTTGTTGTGCTGGTTACTATTACGCTGTCCATAGTTGTTTTTGTTATGCCGAAATTTAAGCTGATCCAGTCCCTGACCGACCGCCTGAACCTTGTGACACGTGAGAATCTGACCGGCGTGAGGGTTGTGAGGGCATATAATGCGGAAAAATATCAGGAAGAGAAGTTTGAGACGGTAAATGCCCGCCTGACCGGGACAAACCTGTTTGTCAACCGCACGATGGCTCTGATGATGCCCGGAATGTACCTGATGATGAACGGTCTGTCTCTCTCGATTTTTTGGATCGGCGCACATCTGATTCAAAGAGCGTCTATGCTTGAAAAAATTGATCTGTATCGGGATATGATTGTTTTTTCATCATATGCTATGCAGGTGGTCATGTCCTTCATGATGCTGATATTTATTTTTGTTATCCTGCCCCGTGCAACTGTTTCGGCAAAGAGAATAAACGAAGTGTTGGACACCGAGCCGAAGATTTTAGACGGGGAAGAGGAGATCTCAGCGGCGAGAGGTGAGGTGGAGTTTAAAAATGTAAGCTTCAAATATCCGAACGCTGCCGATTATGTGCTTTTTGATGTCAGCTTTAGGGCTGCGCCCGGAGAGACGGTGGCTATTATCGGCTCAACGGGAAGCGGCAAGAGCACCCTGATTAATTTGATCTCTCGTTTTTACGATGTCAGCGAGGGGCAGATCCTTATTGACGGTGTCGATATCCGAAATTATAAGCAGTCGGATTTGCGCGGCATTATCGGATATGTGCCTCAGCGGGCGGTCATTTTTTCCGGTACGGTTGCCTCTAATATTGCCTTCGGAGACAACAGCAGGAAAATGAGCGGATCGGAAGAGCTGGCTGTTGCCGCCTCGGTTGCACAGGCAGAGGAATTTATAGAAAAAATGCCCCTTAAATACGATGCGTCTATCTCTCAAGGGGGAATCAACCTGTCGGGCGGACAGAAACAACGATTGTCTATTGCCAGGGCAATAGCGCGGCAGCCGAAAATATTTATTTTTGACGATTCCTTCTCGGCCCTGGATTATAAGACCGACCGGCTTTTAAGGCAAAGGCTTGCCGGTCATACCTCCGATGCGACAACCTTTATTGTTGCTCAGCGTATCGGCACCATACGCAATGCCGACAAGATTATCGTGCTTGATTCAGGCCGTGTAGCGGGGATTGGAAAGCATGATCAGCTGCTGAAATCCTGCGAGGTTTATCGGGAAATCGCTCTGTCACAATTGTCGAAGGAGGAGCTTTCTGATGAGTAGATTCGGAGGACCTGCAGGAAGGGGCAGACATACTATCCCTCAAAAGATGGAGAAGAATGCCTTTTCGGATGCGTGGGGAAAGCTGTATGCTTTTTGCAGACCATATTTAATTGCGATCGGTATTGCCCTTTTGTTTGCCGTCGGGGGAACGATCTTTACCATTATCGGTCCTGATAAAATCAGTGAAATGACCGACCTTATAGAAAGGGGTTTGGGGGGAACCATCGATCTTGAGGCGCTCGGTCGAATAGGCGGCGTTCTTGTCGTTTTTTATCTTTCCAGCGCGATTTTGTCCTATGCTCAAAGCTTTATTATGGCTACGGTTACCCAAAAGATATCAAAATCCCTCCGCACGAGCATTTCTGAGAAAATCAACCGCCTGCCCCTCAATTATTTTGACTCGACAAGCTACGGTGATATTTTATCCCGGGTGACAAATGATGTCGATACCATCGGTCAGACCCTCAATCAAAGCATCGGTACCTTTGTATCCGCCGTCGCTTTGCTGGTAGGCTCGACGATTATGATGTTTGCGACAAATGCCCTCATGGCGATCACTGCTATTTTAGCATCGTTGATTGGTTTTTCCGTCATGTCGATGATTATATCCCGTTCTCAGAAGTTTTTTATCCAGCAGCAGGAGCTGCTCGGACAGATTAACGGGCATATTGAGGAGGTTTATTCCGGTCACAATGTCGTTAAAGCCTATAATGCCGGAGATGAGCTGCGCCGCGAGTTTCGTGATATCAACAAAAGGCTTTATGCCACCGGATGGAAGTCTCAGTTCATGTCCGGGCTGATGATGCCGTTAATGCATTTTGTCGGCAATTTAGGATATGTTGCCGTCTGTGTGGTGGGAGCCGCTTTAGTGATGAACGGCAAAATTACCTTTGGCGTGATTATAGCTTTTACCGTCTATGTTCGCCTTTTTTCCCAGCCCTTGTCCCAAATTGCCCAGTCGGCAACCTCTTTACAATCAACAGGGGCTGCCAGCTATCGCGTTTTTCGATTCCTTGATGAGGAGGAAATGCCAGACGAGGATGAAAAAACGGTTACCCTTACCGATGTGAAAGGGGAAATCGAGTTTAGAAATGTCCGTTTTGGCTACAATCCTGAAAAAATCATCATTCATGATTTTTCCGCAAAGGTAAGTCCGGGGGAAAAGATTGCCATCGTCGGTCCCACCGGCGCCGGAAAAACTACAATGATCAACCTTCTGATGCGCTTTTATGAAATTGACAGCGGGGAGATATTAATAGACGGGATCCCCCTGAGCGCTCTGACAAGGGAAAATGTTCATGATCTTTTTTGCATGGTTTTGCAGGATACCTGGCTCTTTGAGGGAACAATTCGTGAGAATGTTGTCTATGCAAAACAGGGCGTGCGGGACGAGGAGATTATCAATGCCTGCAAGGTGGTAGGTCTTCATCATTTCATCAAGACCCTGCCCGATGGGTATGATACCGTTCTCAACGAGGATGCCAATCTTTCTGCCGGACAGCGGCAGTTGATTACGATTGCTCGTGCCATGATCCAAAATGCGCCTATGCTTATATTGGATGAGGCCACAAGCTCGGTGGATACCCGTACCGAGATGCTCATACAGGCGGCAATGGACAAGTTGATGGTCGGTCGCACCTCTATTGTAATCGCCCATAGGCTCTCCACCATCAAAAACGCCGATTTGATTTTGGTAATGAGGGACGGAGACATTGTTGAAAGCGGTAAACATTCTGAGCTTCTTGCCAAAAATGGATTCTATGCAGAGCTGTATAACAGCCAGTTTGAGAGGGAAGCCTGACGGCGGCGCCGGTCGAGCCTGTTTTGACAGGTTTGACCGGCGCGCTTTTTATAATATAATAGGAAAAAAGCAATTTATAATCCCTTTATTTAGTTGAAAGGTTGTAACAATTATGCTATAATGAAGGTAAGTTAAAGCGTTAATTTCAGTTTGAGATTTTAGCAAGCGGGAAAATTTTTTTGATTAATGATAGGATGCTATGATGAGCGATAACAAAATGTCGGAACCTTTAACCGATCTTCAAAAAAAACAGAAAAAAAAGAAGATAGTTATAATTGTCATTGCCGCCATGCTTGTTTTTATGTTCGCGGCGCTGACCCTGCTTAATTATGTGGATTTTGACCGGCTCTTAATTCACCGAGATGACCGTCGATCAACCTTTGTCTTTTATCCGCCGAATTATGAAGAAAACATTTTTGAAAATGCGGAATATCTCGAAAAAAATCGGTATATCAAATATACCGACGGTCCTGTTTCGGTGCTGATTATCGATAATGATTTTACCGAATATGGCAGAGCCTTTGAGCTGATTGCCCAATATATCAATGCGATTATTCATGGTGATGCCGAGACCTATGCCTCCTTTTTTAGTGAAAACCTGAAAAAAACCATAGAGCTGCCTGAGAAATTTACCATGCAAAAACTTTATGATATTGAAATAGAAAAGCTTTCGGTAACCGAGGGTGAGGACGAGAGGGGAGAGTATCGCCGGCATATATACCGTATTTCCTATATGATTATGCGCAATGACGGGACTTTTCGCTCCGACCTTGGCAGTGATGCCATTCGTCCGCAGGAGCTTACTGTCACCGAGCGTGACGGAAAGCTTGCCATTACAGGTATTGCAACATATTCATATTCATAAATTGCTAATTTTTCGGTCCTTGTGTGTGTTATTTTTGTTGGATTGTTAATTTAAAACATTATTTACATTGTTTTGTTTTTGTGCTATAATAAATTTAACATATATAACTTGGGAGGGAATTATGCCGCCGCTTATAGAGTATATGCCCTATGTTTGGGTGACGATTATCATTTGTGCGGTTTTGCTTGAAGCCGCCACCACCGGACTTGTTGCTATCTGGTTTATGCCGGGGGCATTGCTGGCGCTCATTCTTTCTCTTTTTAACCTTCCGGTTTGGCTGCAATCCTTTCTTTTCTTTTTGCTGAGTGCGATCCTTTTAATCTGCAATAAGACTGTTTTTCGCCGTCTTTTCAAGAAGCGTCCCATTGTTGCCACCAATGTTGACGCTATTATCGGAAAACAGGCTCTTGTTATTGAAAAAATCGATAATATCAACGGGCAGGGGCTTGTCAAGATTAATTCTCAAATTTGGACGGCACGCTCCGCCGACCCGGATAGGATCTATCCCGAAGGGGAGCTTGTTAAGGTAGTTGCCCTTGAGGGCGTTAAGCTAATCTGCGAGTAATAATTGCCTGTATTAATAAATTTAACCTATGGAGGATAAATCATGGAGCTTGTTTTCATCGCTTTGGCTGTGGTGTTTTTTGCCCTGGTTATTTTTAACATTCATATCGTTCCGCAGGCGAGAGCCTATGTCATTGAACGGCTTGGCGCATACAGTACCACCTGGAAGACCGGTTTGCATTTTAAGGTCCCTTTTATTGAAAGAGTAGCAAAGAAGGTCAATCTTATGGAGCAGGTGGCAGATTTTCCGCCACAGCCGGTGATTACAAAGGACAACGTGCGTATGCAGATTGACACCGTTGTTTTTTACCAGATTACCGATTGTAAGCTCTTTGCATACGGGGTTATCAATCCCATTGCCGCTATTGAAAACCTCACCGCAACCACCTTGCGGAACATTATCGGTGAGCTGGAGCTAGATCAAACACTGACCTCTCGCGATTTGATAAATACGAAGATGCGTTCCATTCTTGACGAAGCAACTGACCCGTGGGGTATTAAGGTTAACCGCGTGGAGCTGAAGAATATCCTGCCTCCGAAGGAAATTCAGGAAGCGATGGAAAAGCAGATGAAGGCCGAGCGTGAACGCCGTGAGCTTATTCTGCGTGCCGAGGGTGAGAAAAACTCCACTATCCTTGTTGCCGAGGGGCAAAAGCAATCAATTATCCTCAAGGCTGAGGCGGATAAGCAGGCGGCGATATTAAATGCCGAGGCGCAAAAAGAGGTAAAAATTCGTGAGGCTGAGGGTGAGGCTGAGGCAATCCGCAGGGTTCAGAAGGCGATTGCCGACGGAATCCGTATGGTCAATGAGTCAAGTCCGTCCGATGCAGTTATAGCCTTGAAAGGGCTTGAGGCCTTTGAGAAGGCCGCTGACGGTAAGGCAACAAAAATTATCATTCCCTCAAATCTCCAGTCTCTGGCAGGTCTCTTAACATCGGCTGCCGAGCTGGTTCAGAGCGGAAGTCAACCGACAGGTGCAAATAAATAGCTAAATTGATATTACCATAGACAATTTGTCTATGGTAATATTTGATATTATCGGCTTTTTCGATTTTACTCATGTTTTTGTTGACAATTTATTGTTAAACTAAAATGCATTATTTGTGAAAAATTACTATTTTTCCTGTGCATATAAGCAGGGCTGATGACAGTCTTTAAAAATTGCTATAGGTAAAATAAAAGATAAGCATAAGGGGAAAAGGCGTGAAAACAAAACAAACACTAAAGGTTGCCGTTATTATGGGCAGCGACAGCGATTTTCCGACAATGGAGCCGTGTCTTGATAAGCTTTCGGAATTTGGCATAGAGTATGAGGTTCGGGTCATGAGCGCTCATCGTACACCTGAGATTGCCGTTGATTTTGCATCAGGGGCTGCGGAGAGGGGGTTTGGCGTTATTATTGCGGCGGCGGGGAAGGCGGCTCATCTTGCCGGTGTTATTGCCGCTCATACTACATTGCCGGTGATCGGCGTGCCGATAAAATCCTCCACTCTTGACGGACTTGACGCTTTGTTATCCACCGTTCAGATGCCTTCCGGCATTCCGGTGGCGACGGTTGCCATTGACGGAGCGGCAAATGCCGCAATCCTTGCCGTTCAGATGCTGGCATTGAATAATCCGACCCTTGCCGACGAACTTGCCAGCTTTAAAGAAAAGATGCAAGAGGACGTGATTCGCCGCGATCGGGAAATACAGCAGAAAATATCTCAAAAACGAAAATAACAAACTATTAAAGCGAGGAGTATCATAAAAATGCAAAAGCTTGAAATGTTATATGAGGGAAAAGCGAAAAGGGTCTATAAAATCGACCGTGAGGACGCCTATCTCGTTTACTACAAGGATGACGCCACCGCCTTCAACGGTGAAAAGAAGGGGGTCATTGAAGGGAAGGGTGCCATTAACAATCGTGTTTCCAACCATCTTATGAGTATGCTTGAGGAGAAGGGCATCCCCACACATCTGATTGAGGAAATATCCGATCGTGAAACAATTGTGCGCAAGGTGACCATCGTCCCCATTGAGGTTATTGTCCGTAACATTGCCGCAGGCTCCCTTTCGAAGAGACTCGGTCTGCCTGAGGGAACCCGTTTAAAGATGCCTGTCCTCGAATATTGCTACAAAGATGATACCCTCGGCGACCCGATGGTCAACGAATATCATATCCTTGCTATGGACCTTGCAACCAAGGAGGAGCTTGCCAAAATTGCCGAGTATGCCTTTAGAATCAACGGCATACTTACCGAATATCTCAAAGATCTCAATATAGAGCTGATTGACTTCAAGCTTGAGTTTGGACGTACCCCTGGCGGTGAGATTATTCTGGCCGACGAGATTTCACCCGATACCTGCCGCTTTTGGGACAGCGTGACCGGTGAGAAACTTGATAAGGACCGCTTCCGCAGAGATCTCGGCAGTGTTGAGGAGGCCTATCAAGAGATTATTAAACGCCTGATGGGTGTATAGCTTAAGATAAAAAAACCCCTTTTTTCTGCCCGTTGTCCTGTCCATTGGCAGCAACTTGGGCAGAATGGCAGGAAAGGATCTTGTACAGATGAAAAACATAGCGGTGCTTGTCTCGGGGGGCGGTACGAATCTTCAGGCTCTTATTGATGCTACGGTTGCCGGAAAAATCAGAAACGGAAGGATCAGCATAGTGCTGTCCAGCCGGCGCGATGCCTATGCCCTTGAGCGGGCAAGGGCTGCCTGTATTGATTGTTGCGTCCTTGAACCGAAAGACTATAGCGGGCGGGACAACTATTCAAAAGCGCTTGCCCAAAGACTTTTGGAGCACAAAATCGACCTTGTGGTGCTTGCCGGCTTTATGCATATTTTATCATCCGAATTTATAAAGCATTTTGAAAACAGGATTATTAATGTCCACCCCTCCCTTATTCCCTCCTTTTGCGGAGACGGGTTTTACGGGCTTCGTGTGCATGAGGCCGTTCTTGAAAAGGGGGTTAAATTGACGGGGGCAACCGTTCATTTTGTAAATGAAATTACCGACGGTGGACCGATTATTCTGCAAAAGGCAGTGCCCGTTTTTGCAGACGATACGGCAAAAACGCTGCAGGAGCGTGTAATGAGAGAGGCCGAGTGGCAGATTCTTCCCGAAGCGGTCAGCCTGTTTTGTGAAGGGAGGCTTTTGGTGGAGGGAGGAAGGGTTATCATTTCCGATGCACAACCCGGAAGTTTCGGACATTAGTCTGAGTTTTAAAACAACATTATAGAGAAAATGTGAGAGCATACGGAGGCAGAGATGAAAAAAAGAGCGATTATCAGTCTAACCGATAAGACCGGCGCAGTTGAATTTGCGCAGGGGCTTGTGGCATTGGGATATGAGATAATATCCACCGGTGGCACAGCTAGGGTGTTGACCGACGCCGGCATTAATGTTATCGGTGTATCTGATATAACCGGATTCCCAGAGTGTCTTGACGGACGGGTTAAGACCTTGCATCCAAATATCCATGCAGGTGTTCTTGCCGTTCGTTCTAATCCGGAGCATATGGATCAGCTTGTGCAGCTCGGCGTTGATCCTATTGACATTGTTGCCATTAATCTATATCCTTTTAAAGCGACAATTTTAAAGGATGGGGTAACTCGACGGGAGGCGATTGAAAATATCGATATCGGCGGTCCGACCATGCTTCGTGCTGCGGCAAAAAATTATCAGGATGTGACCGTTATCGTGGATCCAGCCGATTATACCGCCGTTCTTGATGAGCTTCGCACGTCGGGCGCTGTTTCTTCGGAAACAAAATTGAGGCTGGCTTACAAGGTTTTTGAACATACCAGCGCATATGATGCCCTTATTTCGGCATATCTGCGCTCTGAGTGCGGCGCTGATATTTTCCCGGAAAAACTGACCCTAACCTATGAAAAGGCGCAAAATATGCGCTATGGCGAGAATCCGGGTCAACGGGCAGCCTTTTACAAGGAAGTCGGCAAGGGGCTTGAGGGCACACTTACTGCCGCCATACAGCTTCACGGCAAAGAGCTGTCCTATAATAATATTAATGATGCAAACGGCGCCCTTGATGCGATTAAGGAGTTTTCAGAGCCTTGCGTCGTTGCGGTAAAGCACGCGAATCCCTGCGGCATCGGAATTGCCGATACCCTCCACGAGGCATATTTGAAAGCATATAATGCCGATCCTGTCTCGATTTTCGGGGGGATTGTTGCGGCAAACCGCACCGTTGATGCACAGACGGCGACTCTGATGAGCAAGATCTTCCTTGAGATTGTATTAGCCCCGGATTATACCGAGGAGGCGCTAGAGATTCTAAAGCAGAAGAAGAATCTTCGGATTATGCGACTGCCCGCTATTTCGATGCCGAACAGAAAGGCCATGCTGGATATGAAAAAAGTGGCGGGCGGCTTGTTGGTGCAGGAATACAACGAGGGCATTTGCGAGGAGTCGGAGCTTAAATTTGTAACCGAGAACAGACCGACAGAGGAACAGATGAAGGATCTTCTGTTCGCCATGAAGGCGGTCAAGCATACAAAATCCAATGGGATTGTCCTTGCAAAGGGGGGCGGAACGGTGGGAATCGGTCCCGGGCAGACAAATCGGATAACCGCATTGGAGCTTGCTATAAAATATGCCGGAGAAAAGGTAAAAGGGTCGGTGATGGCCTCAGATGCCTTCTTCCCCTTTGATGATTGCGTGAAGGCAGCCGCTGCCGCCGGAATTTCGGCGATTATACAGCCGGGGGGCAGCATACGCGATAAGGATTCGATTGATGCCTGCAACAAATACGGCATTGCCATGGTCTTTACCGGCAGACGTCATTTTAAGCATTAAAAACAATCGGCAGACTCTGGCGAATTTGGGGCAGGTTTGTATTGAATAGAAATAAGAGTTTTTTGCGACTTTTCCGGTCTGAGTAATGCCCCTTTTAGACAAATAAGTGCTTAAAAACATAATAAATGTAAAATAATTATTTTCAGCTATTGCAAAACAGATGTAGTTGTGTTATAATAAAATGCATTGTGAATACGAATCGAATGAGGTGCAAATAATGAAAAAGGGAATCCATCCTAAATATAGTGAGGCTACCATAAGGTGCGCTTGTGGTGAAGTCGTTGAAACCAAATCTACCAAAGGCGGCGACATAAACGTTGATATTTGCTCAAAGTGTCATCCGTTCTTTACCGGCAAGCAGAAGTTTGTCGATAGCGGCGGAAGAGTTGACAAGTTTAAGAGACGTCTTGGTATGAGCAAGTAATCTTTGTGTTACGCTTTTTTGGGTGAGATGAGCGCTGACTTTGCGTTCACTTGCCCTTTTTTATTAAACAAGAAATCAGTTTGCTTCCGAGGCGGCGTGGCAGCTTCAGCCTATGTATCTTTTGGCGTGGTTGATTGATAAATAAACCTTTCGCAGGTTGCCTTAGGGACAGACTAATGTGCGGGGAGTGAAATTTATGGTAAATGATACGAATATGCCGACACGGGCGGTTCTTGTCGCCGTTCATCAGAAAAACGAATCGGTTGATGAATGCGAAAGAAGCCTCAAGGAGCTTGAGCGGCTGCTCGAAACTGCCGGCGGTATCGCCTTTGCACAGCTGTTACAGTCAAAGGATTCGATCGACCCACGCACATTTATTGGCAGGGGCAAGATTGAAGAGCTTGCTGAGATTTGCCGTGCTAACGATATTCAGCTTGTGGTTTTTGATCATGAACTTTCACCATCCCAAATAAAGAATATCGAGGACGCGCTTGAGGGACCGGATGTTATTGACCGCAGCATGCTTATTCTGGACATTTTTGCAAAGCATGCCACAACCGGTGAGGGAAAGCTTCAGGTTGAGCTGGCACAGCTTAAATATACCGCCCCCCGTCTTATTGGAAAGGGACTTCAGCTTTCACGGCAGGAGGGAAGAATCGGCACCCGGGGGCCCGGGGAATCAAAGCTTGAGAGCGACAGGCGCCATCTGGCACGCAGGATTCGGGTTCTTGAGAGTGAGCTTGAGGAGCTGGACAAAAACCGTAGCGTCATGCGTGCCGCCCGTGGGCGCAGCGGAATTCCAAAGGCTGCGATTGTCGGCTATACCAATGCCGGGAAATCGACTCTCTTGAACCGGCTGACCGATGCGGGGATTTTGGCGGAGGATAAATTATTTGCCACCCTGGATCCGACCACGCGTAAGCTAAAGCTTCCTTGCGGAGAAGAAATTCTCTTGACCGATACCGTCGGTTTTATTCGAAAGCTGCCCCACCATCTGGTCAAGGCCTTTAAATCGACCCTTGATGAGGTTATTTACAGCGACATTCTTATTGTTTTATCCGACGCATCCGACCCGGAATGCGAGGGACAGCTTGCGGTGACAAAAAAGCAGATTGAAGAGCTTGGTGCCGCTGACAAGCCGGCGCTGTATGTTTTCAACAAGTGCGATGTGGTAAAGGGGGCGGATTTGCCCATCGGAGGAATTGAAAGAGGGGATACCGTCTGCATTTCGGCAAAAACCGGACAGGGCATGGAGGAGTTTATCTCCAAGCTTGAGGCACTAATAACCGAAGGAAAGGGCAGGGCAAAGCTCTTTTTCCCTTTGTCCGAGCAGTCTCAATTCAGCCGCCTGTATAAGCTTGCCACTGTTGAGTCGGCAGAGTATGGCGAGGATGGTGTGACGGTGATCGCCCATCTTGACCGAAAAACGCGTGGGATTTTTGAACGCTTTTGTATCGAATAGCTTCCCTATGCGTTAACCTGCGCATTTGGTAAGGGTCTAACCATAATTGCAAACGACTACAAGGGGATAAGAAGGATGAAAAGCATAAATGAGAACGGCAGTCTCCTAAATGAAAAATATATTACCGTCCGCCGGACAGCAAGGGCAACCTTTGAGGAGCGAAGGTCGATTTTCATCGGTCATGCCGGTCCCTTTACCGATCCTGATGGGGCGATGGATTTTGTAAAAAAGATCAAGGCGGAGTATTCCGATGCGACACATAATGTCTATGCCTATTATTTGCGTGGCGGAGCGGTCGCACGTTATTCGGATGACGGCGAGCCTCAGGGGACAGCGGGAATTCCGGTTCTCGATGTTATCAAAAAATCGGGCTGCGACGATGTCTGCGTTGTGGTTACCCGTTACTTTGGCGGGACATTGCTTGGCGCCGGCGGTCTTGTTCGTGCCTATACCGAGGCGGCAAAGCGGGCGTTGGAGGCGGCGGAAATCGTAACATATGGATCTCATACGGTGTTTAAGATTATTGCGACCTATGCCGATTATCAAAAAATTCTGCATGAGCTGAATAAGATAAACGGCATTGTCGACCGCACCGATTTTAACGAATCGGTAGAGCTTGTGGCGGCGGTCAAGCAGGAATTGCAGCAAGCTTTTATCGACGTTATCGGTGATATTACAGCCGGTCGCGTCAATGCGGAGATTATTGGCAGCCGTTTTGATTGCATATAATTTTGTCAGAAAAAAGGTTTTTTCAAAAAATTTGCGTATATTATTAATTGAAGAGCATAATAAACGCAAATTTTTCTATGTCCTTTTCGGTAGCGATTATTTGCGCCGGAGATGGTATGCTGTTCTGTCATACTTGATTTATATCGCTGAAAACCAACAGGAGGAGATGGTATATTGCCCGAACGGATTTCTGATGTTTTTCTCGAACGGGAAAGATCAACTTTGTCAAAGTATGCTTTTTTGACATCAAATACGAAAGGAAGAGATTTCCCCCACGCCCCTTGCGCAAACAGAACGGAATTTCAACGTGACCGGGATAGGATAATTCATTCAAAATCCTTCAGACGGTTGATGCATAAAACTCAGGTTTTCCTTTTTCCGGTTGATGAGCATTACCGTACTCGCATGACCCATACTCTTGAGGTTTCTCAGATCGCCCGCATCATTGCACGGGCTCTCCGTCTTAATGAGGATCTTTGCGAGGCGATTGCTCTCGGACATGATCTTGGGCACACCCCCTTTGGTCATGCAGGGGAGGTTGTGATGCAAAAGTGCTTTTCAGAGGATTTTACACATTATCAGCAAAGCCTTCGGGTCGTTGAGCTGTTGGAGCGGGACGGCGAGGGGCTTAATTTAACTGTTGAGGTGCGGGACGGCATTGTTAATCATACAGGAGATAATATGGCATCCACCCTTGAGGGCGTTATTGTGAAATTTGCCGATCGCATTGCTTATATCAACCATGATATTGACGATGCTTGCCGGGCGGGTATTCTTAAAATTGAGGACATACCAAAACATCTCAGGGATACGCTGGGCACGGGGCATAGCGAGCGCATAAACAAAATGGTCTCATCTTTAATTGCCGCGAGCGCCGATTCGCCGCAAATTTCAATGGAGCCTGAGATTTACAAGGCGACAATGGAGCTTAGAGAATTCCTGCATCACAGTGTCTATACAAATCCTGTCGCCAAATCGGAGGAGTCGAAGGCGCAGGAGCTTTTGGCGCGTCTGTTTGAATATTTTGTCAAAAATCCTGAAAAAATGCCCATGCTTTATTATAACAACATCGAAAGAGATTCGGTTGAACGCTGTGTATGCGACTACATATCCAGCATGACCGACCGCTATGCCATAGATCTTTACCGTTCCTTATACATACCGCGGGTATGGGGGAGCAAATAATTATGATAGATCCACGTATAATAGAAGATATCAAAAATCGCAACAATATTGAGGATATAGTCTCCTCTTATGTCACATTAAAAAGAGCGGGCGCCAATCTGCAGGGTCTTTGCCCCTTTCACAGTGAAAAAACCCCCTCCTTTACAATATTTACAGCGACACAAAGCTATTATTGCTTCGGTTGCGGAGCCGGGGGGGACGTTATTAATTTTATCAGAAATGTCGAAAATTTAGATTATAGGTCGGCTGTTGAGTTTTTAGCGCAGCGGGCGGGGATAACCCTCCCGGAGCAAAGTGGCGGCACAAAGAGCCGCATAGCTGAACGCAACCGCTTGCTTGCCATGAACAAGGCGGCGGCCATCTATTTCAGGGACAAGCTGTTTGATGACAGGGTCGGTGCCCAGGCATTGGGCTATCTTAAAAAGCGCGGTCTTCCCCCTTTGATCATTAAACGTTTTGGTCTGGGATATTCTCCGCCTGATTTCAGCGGGCTGACGAATCATCTCAGAACCCTCGGTTTTACCGAGGAGGAGATGATAACCGGCTTCCTTTGCGGACGCAGCAAAAAAACGGGCGGCCTTTACGACTATTTTCGCAATCGCATCATTTTTCCGATTATCGATGTTTCGGGGAATGTTATTGCTTTCGGGGGACGGGTTATGGACAACTCCATGCCCAAGTATCTCAACACCTCGGACACCCCGGTTTTTCATAAGAGCCGCAACCTTTTTGCCCTTAATTTTGCAAAAAACAACTGCGCACAGGAGTTGATTCTGTGCGAGGGCTATATGGATGTTATCGCGCTGCACGCAGCCGGATTTGAAAATGCGGTTGCCACCCTGGGAACGGCTATCACCCCCGAGCAAGCCCGTATAATGTCGAGATATACCAAAAAGGTGATAATTGCATATGACGGAGACGATGCGGGGAAGAGGGCGGCCGCAAAGGCGACAAATCTGCTTAGTGCGGTGGACTTGGATGTGAGAATTCTTCGACTGAATGATGCAAAGGATCCCGATGACTACATAAAAACCTTTGGTGCCGCAAGGTTCGGCGCCCTTCTTAAGGAAAGCCGTTCAAGTTTTGAGTATAATTTTGAGGAAATACGATCAAAGTATGATATCGAGCTGCCGGATCAAAGGGTAAAGGCATGTGCGGAGATTTCGGCTGTTATTGCCCGGGTTTATTCGGAGGCAGAGCGGGACGTTTATATTAGCGAGGTGTCAAAAGCATTAAATATTCCCTTTGAAAGCATAAAAAATGATGTGAATCGTATTATTTCGGCTAAGATTAGGGAATATAAGAAAGATGAGAAGCGAAAGGTTGTCAGAAGGACGGCAGGATTTGGTGATTTTGTCAATCGCGATTATGTAAAAAATGTTAAGGCTGCCCGCGCAGAGGAGGTAATTCTCGGGTTGATGCTCGCGTTTCAGGAGCATCGAGAGGCGGTTCTCAGCGGAAAAACAGGTCTTGTCGCCGACGATTTCGCGACACAGTTTGGCAGGCGTGTTTTTGAGGCAATCGGGGAATACTCATCTCATGATGAGTTTAATATCAGTCTACTTGGGGAACGCTTTACTCCTGAGGAATTCGGACGCATTATTAGAATTCAAAATGACCGGTTGGCTCTGATGGAGAACGGTCCTCAGGTTCTTGCCGAGAGCATTGAGGTACTTAAGACACAAAAGCTGAAAGCGAGGGAAAACGCTGAAGGCGGAGACATTGAAAGCATTGCGACCATATTAAAGCTAAAGAAGCAAAAAATTGATAGCAGCGTATCCGAAACAAAATGAACAATTGTAAAAGCTGCGGGATGTTACTTAATTTACATATCATTGGAAGGGAAGTTTATGAGCAACACAAAAAACGAGAAAATCTTGGATTTAAATGAATTGATTGAGAAGGGAAAGTTAAAAGGTTCCTTGTCAAACTCAGATATTCTTGAGGCACTTGAGGATGTCGATTATGATATAGATCAAATAGAAAAGCTGTACGAAACTCTTGAAAACAGTGGAATTGAGATTACAGGCTATCTTGATGCTCCCGAGCTTAAGGAGATCAACAACGAGGTTGAACAATTCGAGAGCGCCGAGGAAATGGAAAAAATGCTTACTCAAGAGGGGCTTGCGATTGATGACCCTGTCCGTATGTATCTTAAGGAAATCGGAAAAATTCCTTTGATTGATGCTGACAGAGAGCTTGAACTTGCCCAGCGCATCAGTGAGGGTGACGAGGAAGCAAAAAATATGTTGGTTGAGGCCAACCTTCGATTGGTTGTCAGCATTGCAAAGCGTTATGTCGGCAAGGGAATGTTCTTCCTTGATTTGATTCAGGAGGGAAATCTCGGTCTTATCAAGGCGGTTGACAAATTTGACCACCGTAAGGGCTTCAAGTTTTCAACCTATGCAACCTGGTGGATAAGACAGGCCATAACCCGTGCGATTGCCGATCAGGCTCGCACCATACGCATACCCGTTCATATGGTAGAGACTATTCATAAGGTTTCCCGTTATTCCCGTCAGCTTTTGCAAGAGCTTGGACATGAAGCAACCGCCGATGATATTGCCGAAAGAATGGGGATCAGCGCCGATAAGGTGCGGGAAATCATGAAAATAGCACAGGATCCCGTTTCTCTTGAGACCCCGATCGGTGAGGAAGAGGACAGCCATCTTGGCGATTTTATCGAAGACCACGACTCTCCCGCCCCGGCAGAAACGGCATCATACGCTCTTTTGCGTGAGCAATTGAGCGAGGTTTTGCATACCCTTACACCGAGAGAGGAGCATGTCTTGAAGCTTCGTTTCGGTCTTGATGACGGTCGCACCCGCACCCTTGAGGAGGTGGGCAAGGAGTTTAATATCACCCGTGAGCGCATTCGGCAGATTGAGGCGAAGGCGCTTAGAAAACTGCGCCATCCGAGCCGTTCAAAGCGGCTGAGAGACTATCTTGATTGATGCTGACAGTGGTGGCAGAGCGCTAAAATGATCGTGATAATGTTAAAATATTATTAAGGTTTTTTGTGAGAAAAATACAAACAATTTGTCACATAGTGCAAAAAACAGCATTGCAATTTGTTGAGAATGTATGTTCGATATTAACGAATGATTAATGAAATTTAGAAATGAATTTTTCCATGTTTTTTGGTCATAAAAATCGCCTTGACATATTGGTATCTTTGGTGTACAATATAGAAAGTATTTTTTTCTTGTTTTTAGCATGATAATGGGATTTTTAAGGAGGTCCGCGCATGAAAATAAGACTGATCAGTTTGGTGTTATGCGTGCTGATGATTTCTTTTGCGATATTGGTCGGATGCTCATCGAAGGATGATGAATTCGATATTAATCCAGAGGAAACAGCACCGCGTACGCCTGTTTCGCTAAATTTTTGGATTATAACCGATAAAAAAACCACGCCCGACGCACAGACGGCTGTGGAAAAAGCTTTTAACGATATTGTTAAATCACGATTCACTACATATGTAGACTTGGTGTTTCTTACCGAGGATGAGTATAAAACTGCTCTCGCAAACAAAATGGAAGAAATAGACGAGCAGAAAAAGCTTGAGGAAGAAGAGGCCAAACGCAGAAGGGAAGAGGAACGTTCAAAGCGTGCTGCCGGTATTACCGATGCTAAGACCTCAGCCCCCGATACAACCGAATACGTTGAGGAAACAGTGACCAACGCTTATGGTCTTCCCGAACTTAAATATCCCAATTTATCGGATTATCAGATTGATATTATCCTTATCAAGGGCATCGATATGTTGAATGACCTTGTAAAGGCTAACAGATTGAACCCCCTCGATAAATATCTGACGGCAGAATCGAAGCAGCTGACAAAGTATATCCATCCGATATTCATGGATATGTGTAAAATCAACAAGGTTACCTATGCAATTCCTAACAATCAGGTAATTGGTGAGTATACCTATTTGCTGATTAACAAAGAGCTTGCCGATAAATATTATTATGATCCCGATTCCTTCAGCAGACTTGACGATGAAACGACAAAGAAGTTTATTGAGGAAATTGCCGAAAAGGAAAAGGACTATACTCCTGTACTTTCAAGAGTAGATTCTCCCTTTATACACTATTGGTCAGATGACGGCTCAAGGTCGCTACTTGCAAGCTATTTTAGTGCAACGGCATCTCAAGGAATCAGGGGGATAATGCGTAATCCTTTCGCTATCTCTCAGTTTACCTCCCATGAGCTGCAAATGCAGGAATATGAGGATAAGGGTTATTTCTCAAAAAATCCTGAAACAGATGACAAATTCGCAGTAGCTCTCATGAAGGGCGACGCATCCTTGCCCGATGCTTACAGTGACGATTATTATGTAAAGGTTGTCAAGAAGCCTGTAGCAACCGAGGAAACTGTTTTTGAATCTATGCTGGGTGTTACAACCTATACAAAGAACCTGGATCGCGCCATGGAAATCATCACCCTTTTGAATACCGATCCAGAACTACGCAATTTGCTTCAATACGGTATCAAGGGTACTCATTACGATATTGATGAGACCGGCGCTCTCAGACGGCTTAACGACCATTATATGATGAATCTTGTGGACACGGGCAACGTGTTTATGGCCTATCCCGAAGAGGGTATGCCTCTTGATGCATGGGAATATGGTAAGAAGCAGAACCTAGATGCTATCGTTTCTCCTTTGCTCGGTCTTGGAACGGTATGGGAAGAAGTTGATAAAGAGATAATGGAAAAGATTGACGCTCTCAGCGAACAATATTTCGCAAGAATGGATGCTTGTACCAATGCGACAGAGTTGTCCGAATTCTTTACTACGGCTGTAGCAGAGCTTGAAGAAAATGAGGACTTTAAGACAGCAATCAGTATGGATAGCGAAATCGCATCACCCCATAGCGTTTACTTTAATAAGTGGTACAACGTTTTATGGCCACCAACTGATTAAAGCATATGAATTTGAACAGGGATTGCTTTTTGTGCAATCCCTGTTTTTGTAAATTTAAAAATTTCTCTCTTACAATTTCTTGTATGGCGGACGATCAAGATGAATAAAAAGCTCTTAGTCAGGCATGTAATTATCATAGCGGTTTTGTTGTCCTATTGTTTGATTTTATATATCACTCGGATTAATTGTCCTGTGCGGGCGTTGTTCGGTTATCCATGCCCGACCTGTGGAATCACAAGGGGATTGCTATCCCTTGTGACCTTCGATTTTCGCGGATATTTCCGCTATCATCCGCTGGCTCTTCCGATATTGGTCGCGTTTTGCCTGGGAATACATCGTAATAATAAGGTTCTAAATCGTGCAGTCGTTAAATACTATATAATTGTAACCGCACTGGCAACGGTGTTATTATATGTTTATCGTCTCGAAGTCGGGTTTGATTTTTGATTTGCTGAAGAAATATGTTTAAAATGTTAAAAAAGTGTTGCATTTTATCAATAAATAATTTATAATATTTTAAAATTCATCTTTTGGAGGATATTATGGATTCTAATAAGGTTGACCTCTATATTTTTATCCAATGGCAAATACTTTCCCGAGGAAAAAATCTATTTATTGAAACAGAAGCTTTTGGCGGCAGATGAAAATGCCTTGGACCGCCTGTCAGTAATTGATCTTAAGGATCCCACAGTATCGTTAATTGTGTCAATTTTCTTAGGTTATCTCGGTATTGATCGCTTCTTGGTAGGTGACATCGGGCTAGGTATATTAAAGCTTCTAACCGGCGGTCTTTGTGGTATTATGGCTATTGTTGACTGGTTCTTGATCATGAACAGAGCAAAAGAGATTAACTTCAACAAGGTCATGCTTGCCCTGTAATCATTAAACATATATTTTGGTTGACTTAGTAAAAAACCCGGCGTTTATGCGTTAAAACTCGCATTAAACGCCGGGTTTTTTAAAAATTTGTATTCTGCAAAGTACATTCAGATTATATCTTTCAGTGTCTTATATAATTTTTCTATATCCCTTTCTTTGTTAAACCATCCGATGCTTAAGCGTACCGCTCCGTCGTCGCCGGTGTTAAGGGTAGCGTGAGCAAGGGGGGAGCAATGAAAACCGCTCCGCACGCAAATCCCCGCGGTATTCAGCCTTGATGCGATATCTCCCCCTTTTTTTTCCTTGATGTTAAAGCTTAAGGTTCCGGTATCCAGATGATCCGGTGCATATAGTGTTAAGCCCTTTATATTCTGCAGCATTTCGGCGGCCTTTTTGGCTAAAGCTGCTTCCTTTTGCCGGATCATATCCGGTCCGAGGTTTTTTACTGTTTTAATTCCTTCGCATAATCCGGCAATGCATGGCGTGGAGAGGGTGCCGCCCTCCATGCGCTCGGGCAGGTAATCGGGCATTTCTCGATCAAGGGAGTTCATGCCGCTTCCTCCCTCGATAAAGGAATCAAACCGGAGGTTATCCGCTGCCAGCAAAAAACCAACCCCTTGAGGACCGTATAGTGCCTTATGACCCGGTGCGCAGAGCACATCAATATTCATTTTTTTGATATCGATGTCATACAGTCCCGCACTCTGGGCGGCATCGACAATAAATGTAATATTATTGGCGCGGCATAAAGCTCCGATTTCTTCGATAGGGAGGACGATTCCGCAAATATTTGACGCGTGGGTGCAGACAAGCATTGACGTTTCTTTTTTGATTAAAGATGTAATGCCGGCAAGGATCTTTTCCTTGTTTCCGTTATGTGTCGGGAATATATCGTAGGATATGCGTTCGGCTTTTGTCAGCTTGTGTACGGGGCGGAAAACGGAGTTGTGCTCAAGGTCGCTGATTAAAACATGAGCGCCGGGCTTTATTAAGCTTTTAATAGCCATATTCAACGCATAGGTTGTGTTATAGGTAAAAACAACATTTTCAGGTGAATTTGAGCCAAACATCGAGGCAATCTCACACCGACATTCGTAAATCTTCATTGCGGCGGCAAGGGAGAGTGTATGGGAGCTGCGTCCCGGATTGCCGCAATATTTCTGTATACATCTTTTCATCTCGGCGGCTACGCATTTCGGCTTTGGAAAGGTTGTTGCGGCATTGTCTAAATAAATCATATGAATCCTCACAGTGCATTCGATAGAGTAAACGCCGGATACCCGCTCTGTATCGGCGCTTACCCAAATATATTTGTATATTGAATATTTTTATTAACCCAAATAACTCAAGCGGGGTCAGGAAGGGATTTTTGCGATTGTAAAGGTAGATATTTGCTGTTATCTATAATAAAACAATCTCTTGTAAATACTAATTTAAAGGACAAATTCCTCGAATTTCAATTCTGCCGAATCTAAAATCACGTTAACCTTTTTGCGGTATAAGCAGGAATATTCAAGACCATAGGCGCAACCTCTTTTAGACATTGAGGAATCAAGCTTTATAATTTTTGAGGGAACTTCCTCGTGGGTAAGGACAGTTTGAGCCTTCATCGCCTGTGTTACAGAACCAAGCCCCGCAATGCATCTGCTCATAAATTTTGACTCCTTTCGTTTTTCAAAAATCACCTGCAGTATAATAATATGCGGTAAAAAATACAACGTGCCGATAAGCACTATTGAAGATTATAAAATAATCGGTAAACCTGTCGTTTTTTTAACAAAAAGCGGGCAACAAGACGAATAAAATAGCAAAAACCCTTAAATTACAAGCATATTTAATATTTCTTTTGTAGCATATGTAAATGGGTACGGTGTTGAAAAAAAAATGAAATTGTAGTATAATATATTAGTATATAAAAAAATTGGATAACCGATAATTGATTAGTCGCAAAAGGATCGATCTATGAAAGTTATTAAGAATTGCCCAAGTGGTTTTGCTTCAAACAGCTATGTTTTATTTGATGAATTGAGCGGACAGGCCGCTGTGATTGATCCGAGTATCAGTTGGCAGACGGCGCTCAAAGGCTTTGGCTCCGATCTGCCGCAGGTGAAATATATTCTATTGACCCACGGACATTTTGATCATATGCTCTGTCTTGCCGAGTGGAGGGAAAGGTTTGGCGCCGCTGTTTGTATTCACAAGGAGGACGCCCCCTGTCTCACTGATCCGAAAAAAAGCTATTTTCTAAAATTTGCAGGCAAAAACACTACCTTTGATCCGCCTGATGTCAATATATCGGAGGGCGAGGTTTTCTACCTTGGGGATAATAAAATTACAGTGATGCATACGCCGGGGCATACCCGCGGATCGGTTTGCTATATTGCCGGAGATTATTTTTTCAGCGGGGACACCCTTTTGTGCGGCGATATCGGCCGATGTGACCTTTATGGCGGCGATTTTCAAGAGATGCAGAACTCTTTGGCGAAAATCTCAAATCTGACGCGTAATTACACTATCTATCCCGGTCACGGTGAAAATACCACCCTTAAAGCAGAGCTGAAATACAATCGCTATTTCTGTCTATAATGATACTTCGGATAGATTTCGGGGTTGCTGCGTTTTTTCTGGCTATGTACGATTGATATTACTGATAACGGAGAAACAACATGGATTATAATTATCTTGCCGAACTACTTTTTCCGAATATTACAACATTACCTGCCGAGTTTGAGGAGAAGTATCCCCCTCGTATCCTTCCCGAAGGGGCAAAGGTGACCCGCTTTGCACCGAGTCCCACCGGATTTGTTCATTTTGGCAGCCTCTTTCCGGTGCTGGTCAGCGAGCGGCTTGCCCACCAAAGTGGGGGAGTCTTCTATCTGAGAATTGAGGATACCGACTCAAAGCGTGAGGTTGTCGGGGCGGAGACGGATATTATTCGTGCCTATGCCGCCTTTGGCATCGCATTTGATGAGGGAGTGACCCTTGACGGCGAGCACGGCGATTACGGACCATATCGCCAAAGTGAGCGCACTCATATCTACCAGACCTATGCCAAGCAATTGGTGAGGGAGGGGAAGGCTTACCCCTGCTTTTGCACCGCCGAGGAGCTTGACGCTATTCGACAAGAGCAGGAGTCGATAAAAGCGGTTACCGGTTATTACGGTCCTTGGGCAAAATATAGAGATGCAGGCATTAAAGAGATCGAGGCATTGCTCAAGGATGGGGAGCCCTTTGTGTTGCGCTTCCGCTCCGAAGGCTCCTCTGCGAGAAAAATTAAGTTTAAGGACCTTGTGAGGGGGAGCATTGAGATTACCGAGAATGATATCGACCATGTTCTCCTTAAGAGTGACGGTGTTCCCACCTATCATTTTGCTCATGCTGTAGACGATCACTTAATGCGCACTACCCATGTGGTTCGCGGTGAAGAGTGGCTGTCCAGCCTGCCTTTTCATCTTCAGCTTTTTTCCGCTCTCGGATTTAAGCCGCCGAAATATCTGCATATTGCGCAGCTGATGAAAAAGGAGGGCGATTCCAAAAAGAAGCTCTCAAAGCGGGATAACAGCGCTGCCCTCAGCTATTACAGGGGGGCGGGCTACATTTCCGAATGTGTGGTCGAGTATGTCATGACCCTTTTAAATTCTAATTACGAAGAGTGGCGCATGGCAAATCCCGATGCGGATTTGGACGAGTTCAAGTTCTCTGTCGGCAAAATGAGCGCCTCCGGCTCGCTTTTTGATTTTGATAAGCTAAACGATGTCAGCAAAAACACATTATCTCGCCTGAGTGCCGAAAAGGTGTATAGTTACGCTCTCGATTATGCGCAGGAATTTGACCCTTCCTTTGCTCAGGTTCTCAAGAGCGACCCTGATTATGCGAAGCGTATTCTTGCAATCGGCAGAGGAGGGAAGAAGCCCCGTAAAGACCTTACGGTGATGCGGGACGTCAAGCCCTATATGAGCTTCTTCTATGATGAATACTTCGCCCTTGAGACCGATTATCCCGAAGGATTTGACAAAAAGGATATCCGAGATGCCTTGTCTCGCTTTATCGATGCTTTTGATATAGCGGACACGCAAGAAGTCTGGTTCGAAAAGATCAAGGAAATCTCCTCGGAGCTGGGCTTTTGTCCGGAGGTGAAGCTTTACAAGAAGAACCCGACGGCATATAAGGGGCATGTGGGGGATGTTTGTATGTTCTTAAGAATTGCTATAACAGGCAGAACGAATTCTCCCGATATCTATGAAGTGATGCAGATTTTGGGTGCCGACCGGGTAAAGGCAAGAATTTTTGCCGAGATTCAAAGGCTTGCCGGCTAAATTGATCGATATACAGTGTAGTTTTTGTGTAATATTAAATTGCCGTGATTAATAACGCTATGGCTGCGCTTTTGATACCGGTGCTGCCTGTGCGAAAAATAGTAAAGAAGGAAGATGATCCGTCTTGAGGATGGGTCGGGTGATATAATAAAGATGGATGAAATCAAAACTAATTTTATTCATGAAATTATCGACAGAGATCTTGCCGAAAATACAGATCTCAAGATCCACACGCGTTTTCCTCCCGAGCCTAACGGATATCTGCATATTGGGAGCGCTAAGGCTATCTGGATTAACTACATGACCGCAAAAAAATATGGCGGACTTTTCAATCTTCGTTATGATGACACAAATCCTACACGGGAAGATGAAGAGTATGTTCAGTCGATCTATGAGGATCTCCTTTGGCTTGGCGCAGAGCCTACCGGAGGTGTCTTTTACGGCTCCGATTATTTTGAACAGTGCTTTGAATTTGCCGTTAAGCTGATACGGGAAGGGAAAGCCTATGTCTGCGACCTCTCTCCCGACCAGATGCGGGAATACCGCGGCACCCTGACCGAGCCCGGTAAAAACAGCCCTTACCGTGATCGCTCGATAGAGGAGAATCTGGATCTTTTTTACCGCATGAGGAATGGCGAGTTCCCGGACGGTTCCCGCACGCTGCGCGCAAAGATTGATATGTCCGCACCGAACATGAATTTGCGTGACCCTGCAATTTATCGCATTCTCCATAGCGAACACCACAGGCAGGGGAATAAGTGGTGCATTTATCCTCTTTATGATTATGCACATCCGATTCAGGATGCGTTGGAGGGAATCACTCACTCCCTTTGCTCCATTGAATTTGAGAATCACCGCCCCCTTTATGACTGGGTTATTGAAAATATCGGCTTTGAAAAGAGACCGCACCAATATGAGTTCGCAAGATTAAATATGACCCATACTGTTATGAGCAAGCGATATCTGCGGGAGCTTGTGGAAACGGAGCTGGTAGACGGGTGGGACGACCCCCGTATGCCCACCTTGAGCGGTCTTCGCCGTCGCGGCTATACCCCTTCGTCGATTTTTGAGTTTATAAGCAGAGCGGGTGTTGCTAAGAACTATGGAATTGTGGAGATTGAGCTCCTGGAGCATTGCATCCGTGAGGAGCTTAATATTCAAGCCGAGCGGCGGATTGCCGTTTTAGATCCGGTTAAGGTGAAAATCGCAAATTATCCGGAGGATAAAGTCGAGTATTTTGAGCTTCCCAACAATCCCAATAATCCTGACATCGGAACAAGACTTGTTCCCTTTACCAATGAAATATTCATCGAACGCAGCGATTTTGCGGAAGTTCCCCCGCCAAAGTTTTTTAGGCTAAAACCGGGGGGTGAGGTGCGTTTGATGGGTGCGTATATCATAAAGTGTGAGGAGATCATCAAGGACAGTCAGGGGAATGTTGTGGAAATTCGCTGTACCTGTGACCTTGAGACGAGAAACAATCTCCCTGCCGACGGAAGAAAGATTAAGGGTACCATTCACTGGCTGTCCGCCGGACATGCAAAGGATGCTACCGTGATGCTCTATGATAAGCTTTTTACCCTTGAGAATGTCAACGATATTCCGGAGGGCAAAACCTATAACGATTATCTTAACCCCAATTCTCTGCAAAAATTGACAAATTGCAAGCTCGAGCCATCTCTTGCTGATGCGGAAGACGGTCAGAGATTCCAGTTTGTGCGTCTTGGTTATTTCATTAAGGATACAAAATATCCGGATACCTACAATCGAATCGTAAGTCTTAAGGACAGCTATAAGCCGAAAATAAAGTCATAAGTCCGGCTTCGCATCACCGGCGGAGGTATTAAACAGATATAAGGAGCGCATATTATGGCATACAAAATTGGAACAAAATGTATTCAGTCGGGCTATACTCCAAAAAACGGGGAGGCGCGCATCCTTCCGATTTATCAAAGCACAACCTTTAAATATGAGTCCAGCGAACAGATGGGCAATCTGTTCGATTTGAAGGAAAGCGGCTATTTTTACACCCGCCTTCAAAATCCGACAAATGATGCCGTCGCAGCAAAAATTGCCGATCTTGAAGGAGGCGTGGCGGCAATGCTCACCTCCTCCGGTCAGGCGGCCAGCTTCTTTGCCGTTTTGAATATATGCTCGTCGGGGGATCACCTTATTTCTTCGTCGACGATTTATGGCGGAACATACAACCTTTTTGCCGTAACATTAAAGAGATTCGGGATCGATGTGACCTTCGTTCATCCCGATGCGACAGAAAAGGAGCTGGAGGCATGCTTCCGTGAGAATACCAAGGCTGTTTTTGCCGAGTCTATCGCAAATCCCGCATTGGTTGTGCTTGACTTTGAAAAGTTTTCAAAGGTCGCTCATGCTCACGGCGTGCCGCTGATTGTTGACAACACTTTTCCGACGCCGATTAACTGCCGCCCCTTTGAGCATGGCGCCGATATTGTCATTCATTCGACCACAAAATATATGGACGGTCATGCGGCGACGGTTGGCGGCGTTATAGTAGACAGCGGAAACTTTGACTGGGGGGCGCATGCCGAAAAGTTTCCCGGCTTGTGCGAACCGGACCCTTCCTATCATGGAATAAGATATGTTGACAGCTTTGGTAAGGGCGCTTATATAACAAAGGCTACAGTTCAGCTTATGCGTGATCTTGGCGCTATTCAGTCGCCCAATAATGCGTTTTTACTTAATTTAGGGCTTGAAACTCTTGCGCTACGCATGGAGAGACATTGCTCAAATGCCCTCAAGGTGGCAGAATACCTTGCTAAGTCCTCAAAAGTTGCTTGGGTAAATTATCCGTCCCTGAAAAATAGCAAATACTACGATAAGGCAATGCGTTATATGCCTGACGGCACCTGCGGCGTCCTTACCTTTGGGGTGAACGGCGGGCGTGAGGCGGCAACGAAATTTATGGACAGCCTTCGTTTGGCGTCCATTGTGACACATGTTGCCGATGCTCGAACCTGCGTTTTGCACCCGGCGAGCACCACTCATCGACAGTTGACCGATGAGCAGCTACTTAAGGCCGGGATAGGTCCCGATCTTATGCGTTTTTCGGTTGGTATCGAGGATGTTGACGACATTATCGTCGATATAGAACAGGCTCTTAACCGCATATAATGAAAAACCGGCTCCGTGCATACGGGGGCCGGTTTTTGTGTAAATATAGTGTTCTGACAAGCTATTCAGCGGACTATTTCCGGGGAAATAATGGGGTATTTATGTTTTCAGTGTGTCAAGCCCTGCCATTTCATCGCTTCGGCTACTTTCAGGAAGCCGGCAATGTTGGCGCCTGCAACAAAATTACCCGGATGACCGTATTCTTCGGCGGCATTGGCACATTTTTTGTAAATGTTAACCATAATCTCCTTGAGTTTTGCATCAACCTCTTCAAAGGTCCATGTAAGACGCATGGAATTCTGTATCATCTCAAGACCGGAGGTGGCTACGCCGCCGGCATTGGCAGCCTTTGCCGGACCAAACAGTACACCGCTTTCAAGAAAATGCTCGACGGCTTCAGGGGTGCTAGGCATATTAGCCCCCTCCGCAACGGCATAGCATCCATTCGCCACAAGAGCCCTTGCGGCGTTGCCGTCAACCTCGTTTTGTGTAGCGCAGGGAAGGGCGATATCGCATTTTACCTTCCAGATACCTGTGGAGCCTTCATAAAATTTGGCGCCCGGAACGAGCTTTGTGTATTCGCTGATGTCTGTACGCTCAACCTCCTTGATCTGTTTTATAACCTCAAGGTTAATACCGTTGGAATCAAGGATATAGCCGGTAGAATCGCTCATTGCAACAACAGTAGCACCGAGAGCCACAGCCTTTTCACAGGCATAGATAGAAACATTCCCTGACCCGGAAATAATGACCCTCGCTCCGTTGAAGCTGCGCCCGGCGGCACGCAGCATCTCATCTGTGAAATAACACAGACCATAACCGGTTGCTTCCTTACGGACCAGAGAGCCGCCACATTCCATAGATTTGCCTGTCAGCACACCGGTGAATTCGTTGTTTAGACGTTTGTATTGACCGAACATATAACCGATCTCGCGGGCGCCGACGCCGATATCGCCGGCCGGAACATCGGTGTCCGCTCCGATGTGTCGGCACAGCTCGGTGATAAAGCTCTGGCAAAACCTCATGATTTCCCGGTCGCTTTTCCCTTTGGGATTGAAATCTGAGCCGCCCTTACCGCCGCCCATTGAAAGACCGGTGAGGGAATTTTTAAATGTCTGCTCAAAGCCGAGGAATTTGATAACCGACGCCGTAACACTGGGGTGAAAACGCAGTCCGCCCTTATATGGCCCTAACGCGGAATTAAACTGAACTCTAAAGCCGCGATTAACCTGAACCTTTCCGTTGTCGTCGACCCAGCTGACACGAAATTGGATAAATCGTTCGGGCTCTACCATGCGCTCGATAATGCCCGTGTCGACATACTCAGGATGGCGTTCGACAACTGTTTGAAGTGACTCCAGAACCTCTCCGACTGCCTGGAGAAACTCCGGTTCGTGAGGGTTGCGCTTACATACTTTTTCGTACACTTTTGCAAGATGAGAGTTCGATAGTTTCATTTTCTTAACAACTCCTTAAAGCGCAGAAGGGACAAACCGCATAAATACTGTGTTTTCTAGCGCATCAGATTTTTGATAATGAAATTTTATCAAAAAATCATGCAATTGTCAATGTTTTTTTGCAACATATATAAAAACATTTAATGGCATTTTATTGTACAAAATGGATAAAACAGCGGCATCCAAATAGCTGATGCCGCTGTTTTGTTTTATTCACTTTAACCTTTGTTGTAGACGACTTTATTGTCTGTGACGGTGGCTATTACCGTGTCGCCGGCGCTGATTTTACCTTCAAGCATTGCCGTTGAAAAGCTGTCCTCAATTTCGCGGACAATAGCCCGTCTTAGTGGACGTGCGCCGTAGACCGGGTCGAAACCTTCGGTTGCGACGAATTTCACAACCTCTTCATCAAAGCTGATGTTGATGCCGAGGGCGGCTATACGTCCTTTCACTTCTTCGAGCATGATACCTGCGATCTTCCGGATATCCTCGTCTGAAAGCTTGTTGAAGATAATGATATCGTCGATGCGGTTGAGAAACTCGGGACGGAACGTTTGCTTGAGTGCTGACATAGCATGGTCGCTTATACCCTTCTTTTCGGCGTCGTCGGTTGCGCCGGAGTAGAATCCGAGAAGCTTCGGTTCGGTAAGTCCGCTTGCTCCCACATTAGATGTCAGAATTATCACCGTGTTTTTGAAATCAACGCGGCGCCCTTGCGCATCGGTCAAAATACCATCTTCCAAGATTTGAAGAAGGATGTTGAAGACGTCGGGATGTGCTTTTTCGATTTCGTCGAAAAGTATAACAGAGTAGGGTCGGCGCCGGATTTTTTCGGTAAGCTGCCCGCCCTCGTCATATCCCACATACCCGGGCGGAGAGCCGATGAGCTTGGAAACACTGTGCTTTTCCATATATTCGGACATGTCGATCCGTATCATTGCGTTTGTGTCGCCAAACATGACTTCGGCAAGAACCTTTGTCAATTCTGTTTTGCCAACGCCGGTAGGACCGAGGAATATGAAGGAGCCGGTGGGTCTTTTCGGATCTTTCAGCCCCATTCTTCCGCGGCGAATTGCTTTGGCAACCGCACTTACCGCCTTATCCTGACCAACAATCCGAGTTTTAAGGATCTTTTCGAGATTCAGGAGGCGTTCCCCCTCCTCCTCTGCGAGCTTTTTGACAGGGATGCCGGTCCAGGATGTGACAACATCCGCAATGTCCGACTCGGTCACGACAAGCTCACGGCTGTTTCTCTTGCTTTCCCAATCCTGTTTTGCGGCTTCATATTTTTTGCGCAGGCTGCTTTCCTCGTCACGCAGCTTTGCCGCCCGCTCAAATTCCTGAGCCTTGATGGCTTCTTCCTTGTTTTGCGAGAGCTTTCGCATCTCCTCCTCCATCGACTTCAGGTCAGGGGGTGAGGTGAAGTTCGAAATACGCAGCTTTGAGGCGGCTTCGTCAATAAGGTCGATGGCTTTGTCCGGGAGATAGCGGTCGTTGATATAGCGCTTTGAGAGATTAACCGCGGCATTGATGGCCTCATCCGATATTTTCAGCTTGTGATGAGCCTCATACTTGTCCCGGAGACCGAGCAGTATTTCATACGCCTCCTCCGCTGTAGGCTCCCCTACCATAACCGATTGGAAACGCCGCTCAAGAGCCGCATCCTTTTCGATGTGCTTACGGTATTCATCGATAGTGGTGGCGCCGATGACCTGCATTTCACCGCGGGCAAGGGCGGGCTTTAGAATATTGGCGGCATCGACTGCCCCTTCGGCAGCTCCTGCACCGACGATAGTGTGAATTTCATCGATAAAGAGAATGATAGAGGGATTTTTTACAACCTCCTCCATGATGTTTTTCATGCGCTCTTCAAACTCACCGCGGTATTTTGCCCCTGCAATCATACCGGCAATATCAAGGGTGACTATTGTCTTATCCTTAAGAGTTTCGGGTACATTTCGGTCAATAATTCTTTGCGCCAGTCCTTCTATAACGGCAGTTTTACCGACGCCCGGCTCTCCGATCAGGCAGGGATTGTTCTTTGTGCGCCTTGAAAGAATCTGTATAACCCTTTCCATTTCGGTGTCACGACCGATAATTGGGTCGATCTTACCCTCTCGCGCCATGGCCGTGAGATCACGTCCGAAGTTTGAGAGATTCGGTGCGCCTGATATTCCGCGGCTCTTGGTAGATTGACCGGATCGGGAGGAGGGGGCGCGGGTTTGTTTTGCATCGCTGCCCGAGTCTTCAATCCCGCCGAAAAAGCTCACAATATCAGAGCGCAGATCGTTGATGTTAACATTCAGATTGTTAAGCAGCTTGACAGCAACACAGTCGGTTTCGGAGAGAACCGCCAGGAGAAGATGCTCGGTTCCGATATAATTATGACCAAAGCGTACCGATTCGTATGAAGAGGTCTCGATAATTTTCTTTGTGCGGGGGGTCATATCACCGGGGGTGACCATTGTTTTGACACCGTTGCCGGCTATTTCGATAACGGCATCCCGCAGCTTGTCAAAGCTAAGCCCCCGTCCCTCCAGCAGCTTTGCAGCTACGCTGTCGGTTTCCGACATAAGACCTAGCAGCAAATGCTCGGAGCCAATGTAGGTATGCCCCAGCTCCCTTGCAAAGTGCATAGCCTTCGTGAGAGCGTTTTGTGCTTTTTGTGTAAACTTGTTAACCATAGGGCCGTCCTTTCTGTATTCTATAGTTTTTACTTCAGATCATTTGTATGGTTTCATTGAGATAATACGGTACAAGGTTTTTGTACATTTATTTAGGTTGATACGAGTGTTATTTTTGAGCAAAGATGCTTTTTAAATAGGTTGCACGCATTCGGTCGCGTACAAGCTCGTTTGTCGCATCTTTTCCGATGTTGTCCCCGAATTTTAGAATCAGGGATGCCGGCATTGCTTCGTACAGCAGGTTGTCAAGGGTAGTGTAGGAGATATCCTTTATAATCCCCAGCAATATGCCCAGCCGGATATCGGAGTAGAGGGAGAAGAATTCCTCAGAGGAGATAAGACGGGCATAGCGAAGTGTTCCTACCGAACGGAGAATTTTGTCAGTCAGAGAATCCTCTGAGGACTTATAGATGTTCTGACAAAGGCGCTTTTCGTCATGGATGATTTTTGAGATAATTTCCTTCAGCTTTTTGATGGTATCTTCTTCTGTAATGCCTAAGGTGATCTGATTGGATATCTGATAGATGGCGCCCCTTGACGCCGACCCTTCGCCATACATACCGCGTATGGTCAGCCCGATTTTAGACAACTGTGCGGATAGCGAGGCGATTTGGTTGGTCATCGTAAGGGCGGGGAGGAAGACCATAACCGAGGCTCGGATACCTGTCCCGAGATTGGTGGGGCAGTGGGTGAGATACCCCAGCTTTTCGTCATAGGCAATATTGAGAGCCCCGTCAAGCAGGTCGTCCACCTTACATGCGTTTTCAAAGGCACGATCCAGCTGGAATCCGGGTAGCAGGCATTGTATACGTATGTGATCCTCCTCACAGACCATAGTTGCCACCGAAAGCTCCTCGCTTGTGAGTAAGGCGTGAGGGGTGCTCTTTTTTGCAAAATCCGTGCTGATAACATGCTTTTCAACATAGGATTGCGCCTCAAGAGCGGAGACACCGGCCATATCGATCATGGTAAAATTATGTGGAGTCAGGGCGGAGGCGACCTTTTCTATGATCTCTCTGGCAGATGTCGGGTCCAGCTTTGACGCAAAGGGATAATCGCACAGATTGCGTGCCAGACGGATACGCGTACTTATTACCACATCGTTTTCCATTGTTTGTTTGTTATACCAATTCATCATTTTTCGCCTCCTTTTTCTATTGATTCTCAAGCTGTCTGATCTGATCTCGCAGCTTTGCCGCATCTTCGTATGCCTCGACCTGAATAGCCTTTGCAAGCTGCTCTTTCAGCCTTTCTATGCGGTGTTGTTTATCGCTTTTTTCACGAAATTGCTTAGGTGACCGTCCAATATGTCTGACATTTCCGTGAATTGTACGAAGGGTGGGATTCAATTCTGCCTCAAAATTAGAATAGCAGCGTGAGCATCCCAGTTTTCCCGTTTTTGTAATGTCGGCATAGCTGCTGCCGCAAAGATTGCATCGTTTTATACTCTGGGGTGTGCTTGAGATCCCTCGTATTTGCCCTGCCGGATATCCGAACAGGCTGCCGAACAGCTCTGTCGGATCGGGCAGACCGAATTCTGTATCTGAGAGGGAAAAATTAAGCAA
>JAAYQM010000052.1 GCA_012519315.1 Clostridiales bacterium
AATAGCAGAATAGCGGCGCAAATGATGATTCCTGCCGCATCGCCGAAGGTGAATTCAAAGGCGGTTATGGTGAGCATTATGCCGTTGAGCTCCCCGCCACCGATGGCGTCATAGGAAATCAGGATAACAAAGGCGGTCATGCTGCAGAGGAGAATAGTGTCTACAAAAACCTCAACAATACCCCAAAGTCCTTGCAGGGCCGGAGATTTCGTGCTGGACTCTGCGTGGGCGATGGTGGCGGTTCCGCAGCCTGCTTCATTTGAAAGAAGCCCGCGTGACACGCCAAAACGCACCGAACGACTGAGGAAAAATCCGAGAATCCCTCCAAAGGCGGACTCCACCCTAAAGGCTGAGGTGAAAATCATGGAAAGTGTGCGAGGCAACTCACCTAGATTTGTGAGAATGATATACATCGAGAGGAGAATATAGACCGCCGACATAAAGGGGACAAGGCGAACGGTCAGCCCCGATATGCTCCTAATTCCGCCGAAAACAACTATCGCCGTCAGAAGGGTGATGATAATGCCGGTGGCAAGTGCGGGTATGCCGAGACGCCCCTTTAGGGACTCGGCAATGACATTAACCTGAATTACACTTCCCATAGAAATGGAGTTCAGGATGCACAAAAGGGCGAAGGTTGCGGCAAGACCACGGGCAAGTCTCCCTTTTCCGAGCCCTTCCCTGATATAGTACATGGCGCTGCCGTAATACTCGTTTTCCCTGCCGTGTTTCCTTTTCCTGTAGTGTAGCGCAAGGACGATTTCCGCATATTTTATAATCATGGCGGTAAGGGCGCTGATCCACATCCAGAAAATCGCCCCCGGTCCCCCCGATATAAGGGCAAGGGCAACGCCGGCAATATTCCCTACTCCAAGAGTTCCTGCAAGGGCTACCGTCAGGGCGCGAAAGGGGGAGGTTCCCCCTTTTTCCTTTTTTGTGAGTATAGTTTTTAGTATCCTTATTGGATGCCGCAGATGGAAAAAATTCAAACGAAATGATAAATAAATGCCCGCGCTTAAAAGGAGTATCGGTGTGATGGCTCCAAATATATATTTGTTGATAAATTCCAGATAGACTGTCAATTTTTTGCTCCTTTGTATAAATGTGACCGGACCTGTATATATTTATTCGGAGACGCCCGATATTATGAGCGCGAAGATAGGGCATATTACGGGATTTAAAAATCAAGCAAAATAGAATGATAGGTACAGGGAAATTGCTGAAAATATATTAAGTATATGCTAATTCTAATAAAAAAGTTTGGTTTTTGGAAAAAATCAAGCAGATAGAAAGACATCTAAAGGCATATTACTGAAAATATGTTAAATATATGTTAATTCTGATAAAAATGCTTGATTTTTTCTGCTTATAAAGTTACAATATATTCTGTAATTAGCACTCATGACTTCAGAGTGCTAAAAACTTTGAAATGACAAAAAATTCAGGAGGAATGAGACATGAAGATTAAACCGCTTGCAGACCGCGTCGTTGTTAAATCGGTCGAAGCAGAAGAGACCACAAAAGCCGGCATAATTCTTCCCGGAACTGCCAAAGAAAAGCCGCAGATAGCAGAGGTAGTTGCTGTCGGACCGGGCGGAATGGTTGACGGTAAAGAAATAACCATGACCGTTAAGGTTGGCGATCGTGTTATTACTAGCAAGTATGCCGGCACAGAAGTAAAGTGTGACGGCGTCGAGTACAACATCGTCAGACAGAGTGACATTCTCGCCATTGTAGAGTAAAATTGAAGGAGGATAACAGATTATGGCTAAGGACATTATTTATGGCATTGAAGCAAGGAGTGCATTGCTTCGCGGTGTTGATCAGCTAGCTGACACTGTAAAAATAACACTCGGCCCGAAGGGCAGAAATGTCGTTCTCGACAAGAAATACGGTTCCCCTCTGATCACCAACGACGGTGTTACCATCGCTAAGGAGATCGAGCTTGAGGATGCAGCCGAAAACATGGGAGCGCAGCTTCTGAAGGAGGTTGCCACAAAAACCAACGACGTTGCCGGAGACGGTACCACCACCGCAACCCTGCTTGCTCAGGCCCTTATACGCGAGGGAATGAAGAATGTTGCCGCAGGCGCAAATCCGATGATTCTTCGCAAGGGTATTCAGAAGGCTGTGAATCGTGCTATCGAATGCCTGGTTGCCGATTCCAAAAAGGTTAACGGCACCTCTGATATCGCCCGTGTCGGCACAATTTCTGCCGGTGACGAGGTTATCGGAACCCTGATTGCCGAAGCAATGGAGAAGGTTTCCGCTGACGGTGTTATTACCGTTGAAGAGTCCAAATCGGCAGAGACCTTCTGCGAGGTCGTTGAGGGAATGCAGTTTGACCGCGGATACCTGTCCCCCTATATGGCCACCGATACCGATAAAATGGAGGCCGTTCTTGAGGATGCTTATATTCTTATTACCGATAAAAAGATTTCAAATATTCAGGAGATTCTCCCCTTGCTTGAGCAAATCGTTCAGGCAGGCAAAAAGCTCCTTATCATCGCCGAGGATGTTGAGGGCGAGGCTCTCACAACCCTTGTGCTCAATAAGCTTCGCGGCACCTTTGTTTGCGTAGCTGTTAAGGCTCCCGGCTTTGGGGACAGACGCAAGGAAATGCTCCGTGATATCGCTATCCTCACCGGCGGCGAGGTTATCAGCGAAGAGTTGGGTCTTGAGCTGAAGGAAACCACTATGGAGCAGCTTGGTCGCGCAAGACAGGTTAAGGTTAACAAGGAGAACACCATTATTGTTGACGGTGCCGGCGACACTGCCGAGATTAAGGCAAGAGTTGCTCAGATTAGAGCGGCTATCGAAACCACAACCTCCGAGTTTGACCGTGAGAAGCTTCAGGAAAGACTTGCTAAGCTTGCCGGCGGCGTTGCTGTTATCAAGGTTGGCGCAGCTACCGAGGCTGAAATGAAGGAGAAAAAGCTCCGCATCGAGGACGCTCTCAACGCTACAAAGGCAGCTGTTGAAGAGGGTATCGTTGCCGGCGGCGGAACCGCATACATCAACGCTATCAAAGAGGTTGCAAAGCTTGTTGATGCCGCTGAGGGCGACGAGCGCACTGGCATCCAGATCGTTGTCAGAGCTCTTGAAGAGCCTCTCCGTCAGATCGCTGAAAATGCAGGCTTTGAGGGATCGGTTGTTGCCGACAAGGTTAAGAACAGCGAAAAGGGCATCGGTTTTGATGCTTTCCAAGAAAAATATGTGGATATGATTGAAGTGGGTATTGTTGACCCGACTAAGGTTGCCCGTAGCGCTCTTGAGAATGCTGCTTCGGTTGCCTCAATCATTCTTACCACCGAGGCTGTTGTTTCCGATAAAAAGGAAGAAAATCCTGCTCCCGCAGCCGGCGGCATGGGCGGCGGCATGGGCGGCGGAATGTATTAAGCCAAACGCACAATAGATATAAAAATACAAAAACCCGAATCGGTTTTCCCCGATTCGGGTTTTCTATATGTGATTAAAAATGCAGGTAAAAGACTATTACAATAGTGTCACAAATGAAATATAAAGGGCTGTAGCAGTGAAGGAAAAGGTGACAGAAGTGATTTTACGCCACTTTTTCTCGGCAACTAAAAAATGAGACAAAAGCGGTGACAATAGCCGAAGGAAAGAGGATGGTATACAAAAACCTTTCCTTGTTGTATAGAGCTATATAGTCAAGACCGTAGCGCATTGTGCTTCTAAGGCGGCAAGCTCTGTAAAATAGGAAATAAGAGCTACAACAACGAGAATAAAACAGGCTACGGTAAGGGTGAGGATGAAATCACCTAATAAAGTTTTGCCTTATAGTGCGTTCTTGCTGTACCTATGGGAGAAGTGGATTGTCAGTTTGCTTTCGGCAGATAAATGGTGTCCGGCTCCTGTATTTTTTTTATGTTTGCACCAAGGGAGTGCAGCTTGCCTACAATATCATCATACCCGCGTTCAATCGAGCTGATTTCGCTGATTTCCGTTTTGCCGGTTGCCACAAGACCGGCAATAATCATGGCAGCGCCGGCACGGAGATCCACTGCAATGACCGGTGCCCCGGACAGAGGATGCCCCCCTTCGATAATTGCGGTTTTTCCGTCGACCTTGATGGAAGCGCCCATGCGCCTCAGCTCATCGACATATTTAAAACGATTTTCAAAAACGCCCTCGGTAACATAGCTGACCCCATGGGCAAGGCAGAGCAGAGAGGTCATCTGAGGGTGCATATCGGTGGGAAATCCGGGATAAGGAAGGGTTTTGACGTTAACGCGATTGAGCTCGCCTTTTCTGCGTACTATGACAGAGTCGTCGTGCTCCTCGATCTCAACCCCCATTTCCTCCAGCTTCGCCGTGATGGAATCAAGATGCTTTGGAATGACGTTGGTTATTCTTACATTTCCTTTAGTGGCGGCGGCGGCAATCATGTAGGTGCCCGCCTCAATCATGTCGGGGATAATTGCATAGGTGCAGCCGTGGAGCTTTTTTACCCCTTTTATTTTGATAACATCAGTACCGACGCCGGTTATGTTAGCGCCGCAGGTGTTAAGGAAGTTTGCAAGGTCAACGATATGGGGCTCCTTTGCGGCATTGTCGATGACAGTGTTGCCATTAGCCATGACCGAGGCTAATATCAGGTTGATGGTGGCGCCCACCGAGACCACGTCGAAATAAACCTGAGAGCCGTTAATCCCGTTTGGTGTTGTTGCTTCGATATAGCCGCTTTCGATATTGATCTTTGCGCCGATGGCCTCAAAGCCCTTGATGTGCTGATCTATAGGGCGCACGCCGAAGTCGCATCCGCCCGGCCAGCCTACATGTGCGTGTCCGAATCTGCCGATTTCCGCACCGAGCAGATAGCTGGAGCCCCGCATCCTCCTGACAAGGTCGTAGGGGGAGGAGCCTGCCCTTACATTTTTGGTGTCGATTTCAACGGTGTTTTTGCCCAGCATGCGTACCGACGCGCCCATATGCTTGAGAATATCAAGGGCAAGGCTAACGTCATTGATGCAGGGAAGATTCTCAATAACACAGACATCCTCCGTCAGAATGCTGGCGATAATTATAGGTAGAGCAGCGTTTTTAGATCCGCTGATTTCGACATTTCCTCTTAGCGGGACGCCTCCGTGAATTACTATTTTATCCATATCAAATGTTCGGATTCATTTGCTTTGAACGTGTGCCGCTCCTTTTTGTCGAGCAGACAGCCAACGATATCCGGGCTTCCTTTCTTGTGATAAATGATATGTACATTATAATCATTATTTGCAAATTTTATTATTCCTGTTAAATCTCGTAATATTATAACATTGTTATACGGAAAATAAAAGAGGTTTGAACAAAAAAACATCAAATTTTGTACATAAAAGTTGAAAATCGAATTTTCAGCATATTTTCGAAAAAAATAGGGGCAAATAGGTTTTTCTTTCCGGTTTATCGGCGATCCTGTTTTTTGCCTTCTCGCTAAACAGTATATTAATAATAGTGCAGATTGGTGAAAAAATGAATAATCGACGAAAAAGCATTGAAAAACGCTTTAGGCAAAATTGAGGGAAACCGGTAAAAACTATGCCCGGCTAAGGTGTATTGTTGTAATAGGCGACGGCAAGATCGACTACCATTCCATAGCTTTTCGATCCGGGGGTGCCCTGAAGTTTGAGAAAGGTATCATTGATAGCGCCGCTGATAGTTGATATTGTGGAGTCTCTGTATTTATTAAAAAACTCATTATAGGCGATCATTTCATAGCGGGCTCTTCCGCTGAGAGATGACGAAACAGAGGAAAAAAGCTCTCTGTCCGCATGATAAAGGGCAGAGGAAACATACTCATACAGATTGAGATAGCCGCTGTAGCGGATGTATGGATCCTCCGACTTAATGCAGATTAAAAAGGCGACAAAGTTTGCCTCGTCCTCCCGGGCAATACCCCGCTGATGCGCCAGCTCGTGGGCGGCGGTAAAGGGAAGGGTGTAGTCCGGGAAAATCATATTGATGTTGGCCTCTCCGGTAAAATAGGTGTACACCCCCGATATGTGGGTATAGGCGAGGGGATCGCTGAAGACTATAGGTTTTATGCGGCTTTTCAGCCTTTGTATAAAGGAGTGTTCCTCGCAAAAAGAATCGTAGGCATCAAGCAGGCGACGGTTCATCTCCCGGTAAGAGTAGGGCATTTTAGAGCTGCTGCCAAAGGTGTAGGAGATCTCATCGGTAAGACCGTTTACCTCCTCTGCTAGCCAAAGAGCTGTGTTGTACAGCTCCTCTGCCGAGACAGGCCGCCTGTCAAGCTTTAGCTTTTTGTCAAGAGGTGTGCCGTGATAGGCAGTGGCAAAGGTGAGAACAAAGGTGGAGTAGAGCAGAGAGATAACAGCGATAAGGCTGAACATATAACGGGTGGCGCGAATGGAGTTTCGCTTTGTAACATAAAAGCTGTAGACAATAAGGGCAACCGCAGAAATGGGAAGAGAGATGAAAATAAGCTCCCCCACCGAGAAGGGGATAAGAGCCGTTATATAAGACAGCAAGGCCCTAAAAAAGGCACTTACCGTGCGGTTGAAAAAATCTGCAAATGCGGGGGAGATGACAGCCGCAAAATGGATAATCCCGCAAAGAATAGAAATGATTAAAATTATGCGTGCGGCAGGGGGAATAAAAACTTTAATTCTTTTTCTAATATTATTCATCAGCCAAAAGGAACCTATCCTTGTTAAAAAATTCTTTGGTGTGAAAAGGGACGGGCAACCTTTGAAGCCCATTGAAGAAACGTTAGATTGCCGTCGAATATCATGAAGCTTTCTTGAAATTTGGCAGAAAAGAAAGCGTTTTTTGCTCTGTTTAGATGATGGTCAAACATTCGGGATGGTGTTTGTTTCATTAACGTTTGTGGCGGAATGTCTGTTTTACCTGAAACTGTTTTTGTTTATGACAGTGTAAATTCACTGATCTGTTCCGCAAGGTTTTTGTCAAAATTCTGAACAATAAAATCTGTAAGATCAGAGGGGAGAGGGGCATTGATTGTCATAGGAAGCCCGGTTGTGGGATGCCGAAAGGTGAGGCTGAGGGCGTGTAGCGCCTGACGGGGAAGAAGGGTAGAATCACCGCCGTACAGCTTGTCCCCGATAATAGGATGCCCGATATGGGAGAAATGGACACGAAGCTGGTGGGTGCGTCCGGTGACGGGGGAGGCAAGGATGGCGCTGTATTTACCGTTTTCGGCAAGGGTGCGATAGCGGGTATGGGCTGCCTGTGCTCCCGGCTCCCGGTGGTCCTCTGCCACTGTGCGCAGGATAATACTATCGGCGGCCCGCCTGATAGGCGCGCGAATGTCTCCCGCCCGATTTTTCGGTGTTCCTGATAGGAGGGTTATATAGTTTTTTTCGACCTCTCCTTGCAGTAAGGAGGCAGAAAGCCTTGAGGCGCTCAGCATATTTTTTGCCAGCAGGACAACACCGCTTGTGTTGCGGTCAAGCCGGGTTAAAATGCGGCAGACAAAGGGAATATTTTGCTTTTGATAATAAAAAGCAAGAGCGTTGGCAAGGGTGTCATCATAATGCCCGCGAGAGGGATGGGAGGGCATATAAGGGGGCTTGTTGACGACCACAATATCTGCGTCTTCGTATAAAATATCCAGAGGGAGATCGGTAGGAAGGACGTTGTCGATTGCCTCCGGATCCTCCCTCAAATCAAGGGCGAGAAGATCGCCGCGCTTGAGGATATAGCGCACGGTTACGCGCTCCCCGTTGACTGTGATGCCTGTCTCACGCTGCTTTAGGCGGGTGATGATTCTTGTGGAAAGGGAGAGCTTTGATTTTAACATATGAAGGAGGGTCATGCCCTCTTCTTTTTCTGTGATTGTTATTTTCATAGTATCTTAGGGGGAATGGGACGCAAAAATGCTGAAGAGATTAGTTGTATTTTCCTGAGCAAGACCTTTGTTTTTCCAATGTTGTCTGCGCCCTCACTTTAAGCTGAGTTGTTAGCTTATTATACCAAAAATTTGCAGCACCACAACAATTTGCGCTACATAGTGCGGCAAATTTTTCAATTCGCCAGCGGCGAATTGGGTAACTTTATCTTTGGTTCATTATACCATATATTATATAAAAAAGCAATCGGCAGGCATTTTATTTTAGTAAAAATGCCTGCCTTGGCAGCCGGATAGTCAATTGCATACAAAAACTTGACTACACTTTGCAGGTCCATCCGAAGGGGTCTTCCAATTTGCCCCATTGTATCCCTGTAAGGTTATCATAAAGTCTCTGCGAAATCGGTCCTATCTTGCCGTCGTTAAGAATCATTTTTTCGCCGTGATTCAATTCACCGATTGGAGAGATAACGGCGGCGGTTCCCGTTCCGAATGCCTCGGAGAGCTTTCCGCTTTTGTGTGCCTCAACCACCTCGTCAATAGAAATTCTGCGCTCGGACACCGGAATGCCCCAGCTCTTGAGCAGCTCAATGCAGGAGGCACGGGTGACGCCGGGGAGGATGTTGCCGTCATCGAGGGAGGGGGTGACGACCTTGCCGTCGATGACGAAAAAGACATTCATAGCGCCCACCTCGTCGATATATTTGCGGTGGATGCCGTCAAGCCAGAGCACCTGAGCATAGCCCATTTCCTCGGCCTTCTTTTGCCCGATCAGGGATGCGGCGTAGTTGCCGCCTACCTTGGCAAAGCCGGTACCGCCTTTGACAGCCCGGACATACTCGTTTTCTACATAAATTTTGACAGGGTTTATGCCCTGTTCATAGTATGCTCCGACAGGGGATAGGATAATTATGAAAAGATATTCATTTGAGATACGTACGCCGAGATATGGGTCTGAGGCGATGATGAAGGGACGGATGTAAAGGGATGCCCCCTCAACAGAGGGAACCCAGTCTCTGTCCACATCCACAATGGCACGAATAGCCTGTAGAGCATCGTCGGGATTCACCTTCGGAATGCACATGCGCTCGTTGGTGTTGTTCATACGCTCGATATTTTTCTCCGGGCGGAAGAGCTGCACCTCGCCGGCGGGGGTTCTATAGGCCTTCAGCCCCTCAAACATCTCCTGCGCATAGTGAAACACCATGGCCGCCGGACTTAGGGATATGTTCTGGAAGGGGAGGATGCGGGGGGAGTGCCAGCCCTTCCCTTCGGTATAGTTCATGATGAACATATGGTCGGTAAAATAGCGGCCAAAGCCGAGCTTAGTTTGATCAGGTTTTTCCTTCTTTGTCCTTGTCAGTTCGTATGAAATATCAAGCATAGAGATAACCGAATATTTGGGAACAGCATTTTCTGACCCAAATATCATCCTTTCCGTAAGTTTGTTTTAAAAAGAGATTATTTATAATTGTAGCCGATGGAGAGGGCCTTTTGGTTTTTCTCAATGAGAGAGGCGCGGGAGGCGGGAATGCTATTTGCCATGTAGTTGCAGAATTTATCAAAGTCAAATATCGCCCTTTCCTTCAGCAGCTTGCCCAGCATGATGACATTGGCAAGACCGTCAAGCCCATTTTCGGAGGCAAGCCCCGTCGCCGGAATGTAGGCGGCGCGGATATCGGTGCGCTCTGTTGCTTTGGGAATAAGGGTGCTGTCTGCAATGAGCAGACCCCCGGGGGTAACCTTTGGCTCAAATTTGTCAAAGGAGGGGAGGTTTAGGGCGATCAGCACATCGGGAAAGCTTACCTGTGGAGCGCCGATTTCCCTGTCTGAAATAATGACCGAGCAGTTGGCGGCGCCTCCTCGCATTTCCGGTCCGTAGGAGGGAAGCCAGGTGACCTGATAATCGGAATGCATGGCAAAGCCGGCAAGTTGCTTTCCGGCAAAGAGTATGCCTTGTCCGCCAAAGCCGGATAATAATATTTTTGTTGTCATAGATTCGTCCTTCGTTCTGAGTATTTATATCGCCGGGATAAGGCTGTGCCCGTCTCGTAGGTAGAGAGGTTTTTCGAGAAGAATGCTTATTCTTCGGTGGTATCCTTAAAAACTCCCAGCGGGTAGTAGGGTATCATATTGGTACGCAGCCACTCAAGAGACTCGACGGGGGACATTCCCCAGTTTGTCGGGCAGGTGGAGAGTACCTCCACCAAGGAAAAGCCCTTTTTGTCAAGCTGTGTGCGGAAGGCCTTTTCAATGGAACGCTTGGCGCGCATGATGTTTTTCGGGCTGTCCACCGACACACGCTCCACATAGGCGGCTCCGTCGAGGGTGGAGAGCATTTCGCAGATGCGAATGGGGTTGCCCTGTATTTTGCGGTCTCTGCCGTAGGGAGAGGTGGTGGTGATTTGACCGGGAAGGGTGGTGGGTGCCATCTGTCCGCCGGTCATGCCGTAGATGGCGTTGTTAATAAAGATGATGGTGATATTTTCCCCTCTGGTGGCGGCGTGAACCGTTTCGGCGGTGCCGATGGCGGCAAGATCGCCGTCCCCCTGATAGGTGAAGACCACCGAGTCGGGTCGGGTGCGCTTAAGCCCGGTAGCTACCGCCGGCGCACGTCCGTGGGCTGCCTGTATCATGTCACATTCAAAATAATTATAGGCAAAAACAGAGCATCCCACCGGCGCGATACCGATAGTACTCCCTTCAATCTCCAGCTTGTCAATCGCTTCCGCGACAAGGCGGTGTACTATGCCGTGGGTGCAGCCGGGGCAATAGTGGAAGGGGACCGGTGAGAGAGATTTTGGCTTTTCAAAAACAACCATTACTATAGTTTTGATTTTCTGCAGATACCGAAATTGCCGCTTGAATACAAGTATGCTCGGGATCTGCAAAAACTCCTTTCCGATGGATTTTTCTTTGTGTCCTTGACAGGAGCTTTATATATAAAGATATGCTTTAGCTGAGCTAAAGGGATTTTACGATGTCCTCGATTTTTTCGAGAATATCCTCGGGGGAGGGCATCATCCCTCCGGTGCGCCCGAAGAAGGTGACCGGCCTTTGGCAGTCTATTGCGATCTTGACGTCGTCTACCATCTGCCCCATGTTCAGCTCTGCAACAAGGAAATGTTTGGCTGATTCGGCAGCCTTTTTCAGGGGAGCGTCAGGGAAGGGGGAGAGGGTGATGGGGCGCACAAGTCCTGCTTTAATACCTTTGCTGCGAGCCATGTTCAGCGCCGATTTGCAGATGCGGGAGGTGATTCCGTATGCCACAATCACAATGTCGGCATCTTCCGTCATAACCTCCTCAAAGCGGGTTTCCTTGTCCTTTATATCGGCATATCGGGCAAAACGGCGGTGAACCGAGCGCTCAAGATCGGCAGGATCCATGTAGAGAGAGTTGATGATGTTTTTCTTTCGCTTGCCGCCGTGACCCTTTGCCGCCCAATCCTTTTCGGGGAGAGAACGGGGTGAGGATACCGAAAAGTCTACCGGCTCCATCATCTGACCCAGTGCCCCGTCTGCCAGAATCATAACCGGGGTGCGGTAGAGATCGGCAATATCAAAGGCCTCGGCGGTGAGAGCTGCCATCTCCTGAACGGAGGCGGGGGCAAGCACAACTATGCGCATATCACCGTGACCGCCGGCCTTGGTTGCCTGATAATAGTCGGACTGTGCCGGCTGTATCCCCCCAAGCCCGGGGCCTCCGCGCTGGACGTTGACTATTACGCAGGGCAGATCGCAGCCGACAATATAGCTGAGCCCCTCGCTTTTCAGGCTAATTCCCGGGGAGGAGGAGGAGGTCATTACCCGTGAGCCTCCGGCAGCCGCCCCCATAACCATGTTGATGGCGGCAACCTCACTTTCGGCCTGCAGACATAGCCCCCCGACCTTTGGCATACGCTTTGCCAGATGCTCGGAAATTTCGGTTTGGGGGGTGATGGGATATCCGAAAAAGTAACGACAGCCGCTTTTTATCGCAGCCTCGGCGATGGCCTCGTTACCCTTCATTAAAACTTTAGTTGACATAGAAACGGTGTTCCTTTCTTAAAATCATAGGCTTGACTTACAGGTTATACTGCTACTTTTGCCTGCTTATGCAAAGCGTTGTCAGACTCCTTTTTCGACGGTGATAATCACATCGGGGCACATCTGGGCGCACATGGCGCAGCCGATGCACTTTTCCTGGTCGATAATCTGTGCGGGGTGAAATCCCTTTTTGTTCAGGGTATCCTGTGCAAGAACCAGGATTTTCTTCGGACAGACCGATACGCACAGGCCACAGCCCTTACACAAATCGACGTTAAAGGTGACTTTATTCATTAAATATTGCCTCCGTTTGGTAATGTAAAATATATATCAAACATTGCATTAGATATGAACCAAAACTCCCGTTTTCGTTGTAAAACAGCGCATTTTGCCATCTTTTTAATCAAATGCAGATGTATATGAAACTATATGTTGTGTTTTTATCTAATCATGAATTTTTGCCAATTTGGCAGGGGTTTGCCGGTTTTTCAAGGGAATTTTTAAACGAGATAGATTCAAATGAAACTTTAAGTTAGATTATCGTCAAAATATCCGTTTTGTAACCTTACGCAAAGGGAAGAGGGGGACGTCTTTTGGCAAAGAGGGAGGATCGCTTTCGGTCATGGAGGCGGTAAAGGCAAGGGGGAGACCGGACAGGTTGCAGACTGCCTTTGCATAGGGGAGGGAATCGGCGATAAGTTCGGGGGTGGTGAGGTCCCCTAGGTTTGAGTTATTGACAATGGCGGTATGGCTAAGCCTTGACCATCCTTCGATTTCCCGCAGAATTTCCACCGCCTCGGCGGGCTCGGCGGTTAGGGGACGGTGGCGGTTGACGACATAGAGCATCTCATATCCCTCATTTTTGAGACGGGCGCTGTAGGCGCCAAGGGCAACGGCTCCGTTATCACCGCCAACATCAAAAATGGCATATTCGTCGGGGCTTTCCGAGCCTGTATTCCGGCTGAAAACCGAATGAATCTCGGCAGGGAGGGAGGGCAGGTCAACATTGGTATTGGCATATTGGGGCAGAATGCAGCGGACACCGTTTTTTTGAAGGAGAGATTGGGAATCGGCGGCGCGAAAATAGGGATTGACGGTATCAAGGTCAATGAGGGTGACGGCGGCGCCGGTTTTTTTCAAAAAAAGGGCAAGATTGACGGCAATATGGGTTTTTCCGCTGCCGTAGTGCCCGGTAATGATGATATGTTTTTTGCGTGGGGGAAGGTAGGTTGTAGGATTCATTGATTTGCCCTTCTGTCTTAAGCTGTAACTATTTCAACCATAACAAATCTATTATATCACAAAAGACATCATAATAAAATAGCAAAACCGAAAAATGCCGATTCTTTTCTGCTAAAGACCAATGAAAATGGGCAATTTGCAAGCATAGAATTATTATAAAATATTCAGGCAAATTTCGCCATATCCAAAGAGTAATAGGGCTATGCCGTAATTTCGACTTTGATATGGAGATAAAAATTGTGTATTATGCGTAAAAATTAATAAATTTGCATAAATTATTTGAAATCATCTTCTTTATGTGGTAGAATGTTACACAACGGATTATTTTGATTTTCGGAGAATGCAATGGATGCGATAATCACCTATATAAAAGAGGGCTTTTCCTATGTCGGTTCTCAAATCGGCATGATTTATTATACCGACGTGATTGATATCCTCCTTCTGTCGGTTCTGCTGTATTATGTCTACAAGTTTATCCGTGACAGACGTGCCGGCAAGCTTGCGGCCGGTGTCATTGTACTTATCCTTGTGCTTGCAGTCAGCGAGCTGTTGGATATGTACGCCATTAAATTCATTTTGCAAAACGTCTTTCAGGTGGGGATGCTTGCCCTTATTATCCTTTTTCAGCCGGAGCTGCGCTCCGCTCTTGAGAAGATGGGCAACGAGCCTCTGAAAAGCCTGAAAAGCATTGGCGAGCAGCGGGATATTGTCATGATTACAAAGACGATAGACTCCATTTGCGAGGCTGTATCCGAGATGTCCCGGACAAAAACAGGTGCCCTCATTGTTATTGAGCGTTCCACAAAGCTCGGTGATATCATCAAATACGGAGTGGCGATTGACGCCCAGATCAGCGCTCACCTTTTGCGCAACATTTTCTACGATAAAGCTCCATTGCATGACGGTGCCGTTATTATTAGAGACTTTCGCATCTGCGCTGCCGGCTGTTTTTTGCCGTTGTCTCAAAACGAAAACCTGATGAAGGATCTCGGCACCCGCCATCGCGCCGCCGTGGGGATGAGCGAGATCAGCGACGCCCTTGTTGTCGTTGTCTCGGAGGAGACGGGTACTATCTCCCTTGCCTTTGACGGCAATATGGAGAGGGGATTTAACGTCCAGACCCTCAAGCAGGCAATGATGTCGGTGCTGCAGGATTCCGGCTCAAAGCCGATTCGTCAGATTTCCCGCAAGCTGCGTAAGCATTAGAAGGGCGCCGGCAGAGAAAAAGGATAGCAAAAAGGAGTATTTATAAGAAGGGGCAGGAATTGTTCTGTTTCCTTTTGTGAGGGGATCATATATGGAGCAGAAAAACAGCATAGAGCAGGTCGCATCCCAGAAAAGCGGCATAGAACAGGGCACACACAAAAGAAAGAGAAACAAGCGCGGGAATTTTGTTGCGAAAATTCTTTGCTTTATTGTCGCTTTCATTATTTGGCTTTATGTTATGAATGTAGAGAGTCCGGAGCATGAAAAGACCTTTTCTTCGGTTCCGGTCACAATTGAGAATGCCGCCGTTTTGGCAAGCAATCAAAACCTTTCGGTTATTAGCGGAGCCGGTAACGTTATCGATGTCACCGTTAAGGGCAAAAAAAGCGAAATTGCCAAATATTCGGCAAGCGATATTAAGGCATCTGTAGATGTGTCCCGCATTACTGAGGCGGGGCGCCATACTCTTGATGTTTCGGTAAGCCTTCCTACGGGTCTTGTTGTCTCAAGCGTTACCCCTAATAATATTAATGTCAGCGTTGACACCCTTTCTAAAAAAACCATCAGTGTCAAGGTTAATATTCGGTCGGTGCAGATCGAGGCGGACTATGAGCTGGGGGTTCCTCTCCCTGATTTTACCGTGGTGACCGTCAAGGGACCTGCCACCGTTATCGATGCCATCTCCCATGCTCAGGTTGACCTTGATCTTGGTCGGGTGACCCAGTCCCTTAGCTCCCGTGCCGCTCTGCGGCTGATTGATATGAACGATGCCGAGGTGATTAATCCGAATGTCACCCTTTCTCAGAGCAGTGTTACGGTGAATGTGCCCGTTTATACCACGAAAGAGCTTCTTCTTAAGGTTGATTATCTTCACGGATTCTACAACCGGGACAATGTGGATATCGAAATTTCTCCAAAAACTATTAAGGTTAAGGGAGAGCCGTCTGTTCTTGAGAACATGACCGAGCTTTTGATTAAGACGATTGACGAAAAGCAGGTTGTCGCTGACGGTAGCCAGATTGTGCAGATTGCTCTGCCTCAGGGGCTGATCAATGCCGGCACTACCGAAACGGCTACTATCAATATTACCCACAAAAACACAGGAACCAAGACAATCACGGTGGATAACATCAGGATAAACAATCCGAAGGGTCTAAACTACGAGCTGCTTACAAAAACGATTAATGTAACCTTGCGAGGTCCCTTAGTCAATCTGCCCGCACTTCAGCCGGTCCATGTGACGGCCTCTACCACCCTTGATTATGAGGCAAGTTCCGGTCTTATTTCGGTACCCTTGACTATCACGGTGGCAAGTCAACATACCGACACCGTCTATGAAATCGGGACCTACTATATTCAGGTCAGGGTAAATTGAAGAATATAAGGGAAAACGGCTAAACCCCCTTTGCTTAAAAGGGGGTGACGTTGCCAAAAGGGCAGGAGGATGTCCGTTTTATCGGAGCCTCTGCCCCGGTTTTAAATCGTTTTTTGAGGGGCGCACCCTTTCGGTGGGAGTGCCTGATGTTTAAAATGTGTTTCTCGGGCGGCTACACGAATTTGGAGCGCCCGATGATATTTTATACCCCATGGCGCGAAGGTTTGTATGGGTAAGAGCTGTGTGAGATCGAGGCATTAAAGATAGCGGAAAGAGAACGGAAAAGGTGAGCCGCCCTTGGGGATGTGTGAGGTTGCGACAGGTTTTTTCAGGTGCTATCCTGCCTTAAAACAATTTGCATAGAAGTGAGTCTGCCGAAAGGACAAGTATAGAATGAGAAGAAGAGCAAAGGTTGTCGAGGGGGGCGAAATTGCCACCATAGAAATCATGCGGTCGTCGGCATGCGACGGCTGTCATAAAAACGGCGGAGGATGCGTGAGTTGCGATATATTCGGCTTGAATAAGACGATTACCGCAAAGGCGGAAAACCGAGTGGGCGCCGCCGCCGGAGATCGTGTTATTATTGAAACCGAGTCGGGAAGGGTCATCGGCTATGCGGCTGTTGTCTTTCTGCTGCCGATTGTCGTGGCTCTGGCTTTATATTTTGCCGCCGGACTTTTCGGG
>JAAYQM010000053.1 GCA_012519315.1 Clostridiales bacterium
CGAATTGGCGGCGCCTGTACGCAAATACAAAGCCCTATCCTCAGAAAAATCACCCAATGCATACTTTGCCATCTTCCCGACCAAAGGCGGGAAATCAGCTGTTCTTTATTTCGACGCCTGTAGAAAATTCATTTCTTCAGCCAAATTCTACAACAGTCACGCAACAGTGTTGTCAGATTCCTTAACCTTTTAACACAGCATAAAGCATCCCCTCCCCCGCATATGAATATTATAAATATTTATATGCGGAGGGAATCCTATGAAGATACAGACAATTATCGTCGGATGCCTGTTACTTGCCCTGATTTTCGGGGGCTGCGCGGGCAACTCTTTCGACTATCTTGCCTATCAGCAATCGGAATTGGTTATTGATGCCGATTTCACCATCGGTTCGGTTAATTATTCGGGAACAATCACCCTCGGACCGGTTGTCGATCAAGTTTTTGCCAACCGCGATCTTTCGATCAGCTATACCGCCCCCCAAAATCTCTCCGGTCTTACTGTTGCCAGAGAGGACGGCCGCGATTATCTGATCTCAGATATGTTGAATATCCCGGCACGGAATAATGAATTGTCAAATATGCTGGAGATTTGCCGTCTTTTTTCCATTGAAAACCCGGTCTTTCGCGAATCGAAACAACTGGAGCTCAGCGGTGTAAAATGCCAATATATCCGTGTTTGTGATAATTACGGCAGCTATGAAATTTATCTTGACAACACAACCGGGCTTCCGAAGAAAATTGAGGCAAAGCTTGCAGACACGCAAATAACCCTCAATGTAAAAAAAATCAATGCCCCATTGGAGCAAGCAACGACACCCTGAAATCAGCATCTCAGATTGCTCCATGCCAAAAAAGCCAAAGGCCTTCTCTCTTAGTTCTGATCCCTCAGGAAGGCCAACCCATAAGGATGATTTTATGACCAGCTTACATATCAAAGACGAGGCCTCCCCACCCCGCCATAAAACATGGGCAGAAATAAATCTCTCTGCCCTTAGGCACAATTATCGGCTCCTTTCCGACTACATTGCCGCAAAGTCTCCCGACTGCCGGATGATCTGCGTTGTCAAGGCCGATGCTTACGGACACGGTGCCGATGCCTGTGTGCGGACGCTGTATTCATGCGGCGCCAGACATTTCGCCGTTTCATGTATCGATGAGGCTCTTGATGTTTGCTCCGCGCTTTCAGAATTGAGGACAGACAGCTTTTCCCTTCTTATTTTAGGATATACGCTTCCTCAAGATGTAGATAAATTAATCAAATATGAAATCACGCAGACGGTCTACTCATATGAATATGCCAAGGCATTAAGTGAAAACCTTGTCCGCCTGGCACAAAAGGGTAAAATTACAAAGGATGAACGTCTGAAAATACATATAAAGCTTGACACAGGGATGAATCGTCTGGGGTTTTCCGCCTCTAAAAAAACAAAGGAAAAAACATTAGACAAAATTTGTAAAACAGCCTCCCTACCCCATATCCAGGCAGAGGGAATCTTTACTCACTTCGCCTGCTCCGACCAACCGGAAAATCCCATGACCGAGGAGCAATTTGGCTCATATGAGGGATTTGTCCATGCCCTTGCAGATCGCGGCGTTCGCTTTGAGCAGCATCATGTTTGCAACAGCGCGGCCGCGCTTGCCTTTCCTTCCTTGCATTTAGACTTTGTTCGTGTAGGGCTCCTCCTTTATGGGTTAATGCCAACAGATTTGATAAAAAACCCCGGTGTTATCCCGGTCATGACATTTAAGACCACCGTCTCCCATATTCATGATCTGCACAAAGGGGACACCGTCAGCTATGGAGCAATCTTTACTGCCGAACGCAACATACGAGTCGCAACACTCAGCGCCGGCTATGCCGACGGTTATATACGCGCCTTTGCAAAGGGGGGCGGCGTCCTAATTGACGGGCATTTTGCCCCGATTGTCGGTCGTATTTGCATGGATCAATGCGTAGCCGATGTAACCGGCATCAACGTTTCGGTAGGGGACACGGCCATCATTTTCGACAATCAAGCGATAAACACCGAGCGGCTTGCAAAAGTAGCTGAAACCATCAACTACGAGCTTGTTTGCCTTGTGGGCAAACGGGTGCCGCGGATCATAATCGACAAGAAAGATACTTTTTGAAAGGGGAAATATCCTTGAACCGATTCAGAGTTTTATCAGCAGCAATTGTCCTGCTGATCTCAATTATCTTCGGGATTATTTCATATGTCGCCGTGCTGAATAAGCCCGTCGAGAAAGTAAATCAAACTATCGAAGATATATCAGAATATCTGACTAACAGCGCAAAAATAAAAGAGCTCAGCCTGCCAAAGAAGGGCTCTCAAGCGCAATCTGACCCAATAGTATCATACGACTTTGACGGATACGTTTTCCGAGTTTTAACCTCCCCCTCCGCAAAGGGGAAAATCGGAAACAGCAATATTCTCTCCGACGATTTATATACCGATGTTATCAACGCCACCGCCTACACACGCAATGCCATTGTGGCAGAAGAGCTGAACATCGAGATACGGGAGTTTGTTGCCGACGAGGCGGGCTTTGATCTGAAAAAAAGCCTTCTATCCTTTGATGACACCTACGACCTGCTTTCCCTTAAAACGAACAGCGAAATGTATATGCAGCTTCAGGCGGGGAACCTTGTCGATCTTCGCACCATCAAAACCCTGAATCTTGACAAGCCCTGGTACGACAGCAGTAGTATTCGGGACCTGGCAATCGCGGACAAGCTGTTTGTCCTGACAGGAGACATCATCGCCGGGAACAACGACGCTGTATCTGCAATGGTTTTTAATCAGGATCTAGCCAAGCAATTCGGATATTATACAGATGACACATACACCTTTATAGAATATGTCACCAGCGGACGCTGGACCCTTGACAATCTTCTTGCAATAACCGAAAATATTAATTCAAGTATCGAATCGGGGGATGCTACATACGGCGCTTTTTATACAAGAGGGCTTGATTCCTTCGCTCTTTCGGTTGGAGCGGGAGCCGGTAGCTTTTACTCCGACGCGACCGGCATACCAAAAATAAATCTTACATCCGAAAGCTTCAAAAAAATCTTTACAAAGGTTTACTCCATTCAAACCGCACCCCTCGGCAACAGCGAAATTGACGCCAACGGTTTTATGCAGGGCAGAACCTTGTTTGACACCATTGAGCTTGGCGACCTCAGGCTCCTTAAAGAGACCGGTATCAACTACTGCGTTCTTCCCTTGCCAAAATACGACGAATCTCAAAAGGAATACCGCAGCTCGGTAAATCTCACCGATGCTGTATCTGTTGCCGTTCCAATCAACCAGCAAGATCTTAACCGTACCGGCATCATTATTGAGCGTCTTTCATCCGAATCATCCCGCTATATGTGGGAAAGCTATTATGACAGCATAACTGACAGCTCTGCCGACTCGCAAAGAATGATAAAAATCATTCTTTCGAACAAGGTGTATGATCTGGGCGACCTTCTCGGCTGGATTAATGTTTCTCAGGCTTTGGATGATATTATCCATTCAAACGATATGTCAGATTTTTCTGATAAACTGAGCGACCGATCCAATGCTGCCCAGTTTGTAATGAACATTATTCTGAAAAATATAGAAAAGAACAAATAGAACAGTAGCCAGCGGTATAATATCATTTGATTTTTGCCTGTTAATAAAGACCTGTAGCTTCTGTTCTTTAAGACAACACCTGAGGGAAACTCTTTGAGCATCTTTTCGCCGAGGATTTGTTTTCCAATTAGCTCTGAAAACAGACGTTTAAACTATTTTCTTGAAAGGACATAATTTGTTTTAAACACCAACACCTTAAGGTAGCATCTTTCTGCTCCTAAGGGTTGGCTCGTTTAAATAAATTAAGGATTGTATATGACCCTGCTTACCGCAAATGACAAAAGAACCTGCCTTTGTGCCGCTTTAAATGCAAGCAACATCGGTGACACTGTCTGCCTTATGGGTTGGGTTCAGCGCCGCCGCAATCTCGGCAGTCTGATGTTTATCGACCTGCGTGACCGCAGCGGAATTATCCAGCTTGCCTTTGATGACAACACCTCACCTGACGTTTTTGAGACAGCGCTCGATGTTCGGCCGGAATACGTGCTTTGCGCTAAGGGGATCGTTCGTTCCCGTGCTGAGGGCGCAATTAACAAAAAACTTCCCACCGGCGATATTGAAATTGCCGTTGACAGCCTTAAGATCCTGTCCGAATCTCAAACTCCGCCTTTTGAAATTGTGGAAAACAGCAAGGTCCGTCCCGAATTAAGACTGAAGCACCGCTATCTTGACCTTCGTCGTCCCGATCTTCAACGTCACATTCTGGCTCGTTCCGAGATTACCCGTATTGCACGGGAATACTTTGCTCAAAACGGATTTGTTGATATAGAGACACCCAGTCTTATTGCCCCTACACCGGAGGGCGCCAGAGACTATCTCGTTCCCAGCCGGGTGCATCCGGGCAAATTTTACGCCCTTCCCCAATCCCCCCAGCTTTATAAGCAGCTGTTAATGGTTGCCGGCTTTGACCGTTATTTTCAGATTGCACGCTGCTTTAGGGATGAGGATTTGCGTGCCGACCGTCAGCCGGAGTTTACCCAAATCGACCTTGAGATGTCCTTTGTAACCGAAGAGGATATCATAACCATAAATGAGGGCTTTCTTTCCACTCTGTTTGAGAGATTCTGCAATGAAAAGCTTGAGACCCCCTTCCCGCGCCTCACATATGCCGAGGCAATGACCCGATTCGGCTCTGACAAGCCTGATATGCGCTTTGGCTTTGAGCTGTGCGATCTTTCGGATATCGCCGCTAAAAGCGAATTTAAAGTTTTTTCCAATGCTGTTAAAGCGGGGGGCAGCGTTCGAGGGATCAATGTAAAGGGGGGTGCCTCCTTCTCCCGTAAGGAAATCGACTCCCTTGTCGAGTTTGTAAAAACCTATCGCGCTAAGGGGCTCGCATGGCTGAAGCAGGTAAACGGCGAGCAGTCCTCCTCCTATGCAAAATTTTTGAGTGACGATGAAAACAACGCCATTACCGCTCGTCTTGCCGTCGAGGACGGCGACCTTGTCCTCATTGTAGCCGACAAAGACGCTGTTGTGTTTGACGCTCTCGGGGCTCTGCGCTGTGAGGTGGCAAAGCGCATGGGACTTCTTTCTCCAAAGGATCGAAAATTTCTCTGGGTCACCGACTTTCCCCTCTTTGAGTATTCGGAAGAAGACCAACGATACTATGCAAAGCATCATCCCTTCACCATGATGAAGGATGAGGATATAGATTTACTGGAGACCGATCCTGCGTCGGTACGTGCCAAAGCCTATGATATCGTCCTCAACGGGACAGAGCTTGGCGGCGGCTCCATCCGCATCCATAATCCCGATATTCAAAAACGTCTCTTTTCCGTACTCGATTTATCCGAGAAGGAAGCAAATGAAAAATTCGGCTTTCTGCTGGAGGCATTTAAATACGGTGTTCCTCCCCATGGCGGTCTTGCCTTTGGACTTGACCGTTTGGTCGCCCTCATTCTAGGGCTTGAGGATATCCGTGATGTCATCGCCTTCCCCAAAGTTCAAAATGCATCAGAGCTTATGACCAAATGCCCGTCTATAGCCGATCCTCTTGCCCTGCAAGAACTGCATATCTCCATTGACTCAGCAAGCGGGGAAGCTGCAAAATCCGAATAACTATCCGCAAAAAACTTACTTTTTCAAAGGGTCTGTGCTGTGAAAAAACAAAATGAAACGAGTCCGGGCGGCGTTCCGTCCGGATTTATCATTATTAACAAGCATACGGGTGTTACCTCCCATGATATCGTTAACACCATTCGCCGCCTGTATCAAACACGGCAGGTGGGTCATACCGGGACTCTCGATCCCATAGCGCAGGGCGTGTTGCCCGTTCTGATAGGCAGAGCGGTGAAGGCCGCCGAATACCTTATGTCGGACAACAAACGCTATACAGCCCATATGAAACTCGGGATCACAACCGATACAGAGGATACGAGCGGCACCATTTTATCAAAAATTGGAAATGGCAATGATCTGCCTGCAGTCTCCGAGGTTGAGCGATGCGTCAAAAGCTTTGTGGGGGAAATTGATCAAATCCCCCCAATGTACAGCGCCCTCAAGATAGGTGGGGAAAAACTCGTCGATCTTGCGAGACAGGGTATCACTGTTGAGCGTAAGGCACGCAAGGTCACTATCTTTTCCATAGACATTCAGCCCCTGTCCGCCGAAGAGGGATGCGCCGACTATATACTCGATGTGCATTGCTCAAAAGGCACCTATATTCGCACTCTTTGCGCCGATATCGGTCGAGCGCTGGGTTGCGGCGCTGTTATGAGCAGTCTTTTGCGAACTCAAAGCGGAAATTTTGATCTCTCTCAATCGGTTACAATAAGTCAACTGCAAGAGATGGATATGTCCGAAAGAATTAGCCGGATTTCCCCCACCGACCGACTTTTTATGAAATATCCGGCGGTTCATCTCCCTCCCTTTTATGCCAAACTTGCCCACAGCGGCGCTGAAATCTATCAGAGTAAAATTAAAGCCTCCTTTGATTTAGGACAGAAAATAAGACTATACAATGACAACGGCTTTTTTGCCCTGGGCGAAGTGCGAGACTTTGAAAAGGGACTTGCAATCAAGCCTGTCAAGCTATTTGTCTTATAGTTTATGGTCTTCCCGAAGGCAGAAAGGACGGTTCCAGCTATGGAAAAATGCATCGCTGAAAACGGCGTTGTGTTTTACAGATCAGAAAAACTATCTCCTGTCCGACACGGTTTTTCCACACGGCTTGGGGGAATCAGCACCCTTGACCATACCGCGGCCATGAATCTTGCCTTTGGCAGGGGAGATGACGGGAGAACGGTTATCGGTAATCTTGAGCTATTTTGCTCCGCTTTAAAAATCAACCCACGGACGGTTGTCTCTCTGCCCCAGGTTCACTCAAACAACGTATTATACGTCAAAGAGCCGTTGCGGGGAGGGGGCTACTTTTCAGATCCCGGTATTTGCTGTGACGGCTATGTCACCGATCGAAAAAACATTGCCCTTGGAGTTAAAATTGCCGACTGTGTGCCAATCCTCCTTTCGGACAATGAGGCCGGTGTCATTGCCGCCATTCACGCAGGGTGGAGGGGCACCGCCCTTCAAATTGTTGCCCGCGGGGTCAAAATGATGTGCGAAATAGGCGCAGCCCCTCATCGCATCGCCGCCGCCATCGGACCGGCCATCGGTCAATGCTGCTATGAAATCGGAGAGGAAGTGGTCGAACAGCTTACCGGTCTGCCAAGCGCCGATCAATATATTTCTCCATCAAAAACAGCCCAAAATAAATATTATGCTGATCTTAAGGCTCTCAACCGCGCTATTCTTATGAGAATGGGAGTTCCTTCTGACAACATTGACATCTCCCCCCTTTGCACCGCATGCTTAAGCGACCTTTTCCATTCTCACAGAAAAACCGGCGGGGTCAGAGGCACTATGCTGGCTGTTATTTCCCTTTAATTATAATTTTCTTTTTTTAAAACAAAAACCCCCGGGTATTGACAAACAATATTCCATAATTTATAATAATATTGTTAATACCAATTAAAAATCTTAATATTTAGAGGTAATTTTTATGAATCCCGACAAATTTGTTGTAAGATTATCAATCGTACTTCTTGTTGCTCTCTCTTCAGTTATCATTTCATGCAGCAAAACAGATACCGACGGACAGGATACTACAGCTACAACAACCGAGGTAACAACGACAGTTGAACAAACTACCGAATCCTCTGACAACTCCGAAACAACTACCGAAGATATCGCCAAGGATAGCAACTGGTCAAAGGACTATAAATAATATCCTATTGACTACCTCTTAAGAATCTGCCCATCATTGATAAAACGGAGGCCTATTATTAATGGCTGTATATAACATAGCGGGACTTTATGTAGAGATGACGCCGCAAGGCTCCCTTTTAAAAAAGCAGGCGCTTCCTTATCTTGCAGACCGAAAAGGCGCTGTAGACTTCACAATAAACATTCCTGCAAATGCTATTGAGGAGCAAGTAAAAAGGTATCCCCACCTTACTTTTGCCGAATGTGAATATCTGGCATACGGTGCGGTTTTTTATCACAAATTAATCGACAACATGGGCTTTATGCTTCATTCCTCCGCCGTGGTATATGATGGATACGCCTATATGTTTTCGGGATCATGCGGCGCCGGTAAATCAACCCATACTTCTTTATGGGTTAAGCATTTTGGGGCAGATAAGGCTTTTATTATTAACGATGACAAGCCAGCCATCCGTTATATCGACGAAAGGTTTTATGTTTTCGGAACACCTTTTTCCGGTAAAACCGATACCAGTAGAAACACCAGTGCCCCTCCTGCCGCTCTCTGCTTTATAGAGCAGGGACCGGAAAATGAAATAATAAAGCTAAGTACAGAGGAGGCTATCCCTCGTCTGCTTGAGCAAACAACCCGATCCGCCAGCGGAAAAAGAGGGGATATCCTTTTCGATTTGCTGGACAAGTTTCTTCGCTCGATTGATGTTTATTTACTTACCTGTACCATCAGCACTCAGGCTGTCGAAATTGCTTACAATGCTATGTCTAAAAGAATTAAAGGCGAATAATAAATACTATAAGGAGAATCCGTGCGTCTTTTCCGTGCGGACAGAGACAAATATGAAAACGAAAAATGGATTTGTTTTGAGAGAACTTGCCGGAAACCATGTTGTCGTGGCCGTAGGAGAAGCTGCTAAAGAATTTAACGGAGTTATACGTCTTAACAAAACCGGGGCCTTTCTATGGAGCAAGCTGCAGAGCGGCTCAGATGAAGAGTCGCTGGTTGCCGCTCTTCTTGAAGAGTATGACATTGATCCCGATACCGCCAAAAAAGATGTCTCTGCTTTTGTACAAAAGATTCAGGAGGCCGGTTTAGTTGAATGATTTTTCCACAATAGAGGAAACTCTAGACAAATACGGATCTTTTATTATAGCCCCTGTAGGCATCAGTATGCTCCCGCTTTTGCGTTGGGGAAAAGATACTGTGGTAATTGAGCGGTTAAAAAGACCCCCACAGAAACATGATATGATTCTCTACAAAAGAAATAACGGTCAATATGTCCTGCACCGTCTCCTGGAGATTCGAAAAAGGGATTATGTCATGTGCGGGGATAACCAGTTTATCAGAGAATACGGCATTACAGACAAAAATATTATCGGTATTTGCACAGGTATCTATCGCAAGGAAAAATATGTCAGCTGTCAGAATCCTCTCTATCGCCTTTATGTGCGCTTTTGGTGCTTTTCGATTCCCCTGCGCAGAGTTATGCTCTTTTCGATTAATTTTGCACGCTGTGTGAAAAACTATTTAGCTGTCCGTCTTAAAAAGATCCGAGCAAGCAAGTTTTTCGCTAAAAAAATGTTAAATAGAGATAAATAATCAGGCTGTTCCGCACGAACAGCCTGATTCAATATCATAATAATTAAAATTAATAAACCGAAAGGGTTATTTCAAAATTATCTCCGTCCTCAATGGGAATCTGATCTACCCCGACGTTCAATTCGGCGCCCCCTTTTGTAAAGCACCACCACTGCCTTTTAGATTCATCGGCAAGCACCCCATCAACAGTGGTCACATAAAAACCATAGGCAGACTCGCTCCCCTCAATAAGTCCCTTTTCTTCCAGTGCCCCCCGCAAAAATTCCGCCTCGGTGGTGATTTCGACAACCTTTTTATTCTCCTCGGAAAAGACAATTTCAACGGTTATGGTTTTCAGGGAATTATCCGCATCCGCTTTGTTGAAAAACTTTTGATAAACAAATATGCCGGTCGCCGTCAACACTGCCAATGCCATTACCGCTATAATAATCGTTCTTATTTTTGCCTTGTTTTTTTCCATTTAAGCAATTCCTTTCGTATCGGATGCTGTCTCATGAGAAAACCTTAGGCATCCTATATCAGAAATTAAAAATTCGTACAATTTAACACGATATAGTATACCATAAATTTGCAGTAACATATCAATTTGCGTTACAGATTGCGGCAAATTTTCAAATTCGCCAGCGGCGAATTGCGTTACTTTATCGTGGTATCATTATACCATATTTCATCGCAAATTGCAATAGCAAGTTGCACTAGTTTTAATTTCAGCAACGAATTACGGTAGAACGATGTGCGATTACGGAGAGAGGGCGAAGCCCGAACGGAGAAATCGCACATCG
>JAAYQM010000054.1 GCA_012519315.1 Clostridiales bacterium
ATCGGAGAGGCGGCAATCAGAACATCCGCCCTGCGCTTTAAGGCCTGACAATAGGTAGCTCTCAAAAGGTGCAGCTTTGTCTCCCTTGCCTTCTGCGTTCTGTAATGCAAGAGGCTTGTGGTAAAAGAAACATCGGCCTCGTATAAAAGCCGCAAATCGGCAAATCGATTGCTCACTGCCCCTACCCTGTGCCCCGACTGCTTTAATGTCTCGATCAAGGATAATTTCCCCTGCGAATCAAGACCGGCATATAAATCACATTCAGGGACAGCCTGACAAAGAGAGTCCCTGCCCAGAGCTGCCGAATACACATTTGTATCTATATCCTCTTTTTTTCGGATGCCGCATCCAATGGCAAGACGTGTAAGATCTGCCGCACTCCCGTCGTGAAGCATAATGGTGCGCATCCCCATTCGGCGGCAATATTCAATAAAGTCAAAAGCGCCTTCATTTAAATGCTCCCGCTGCGCAATTAAACCGACAAAGCACATCTCCCTTTGAACCGCACCGATTCGCCGCAGATTATTGTAAATTGTTTTCGAGCGGGCAACGGCATACACCTGACACCCTTCCTCATACAGATCTTTCCCGATCTGTAAAATTTCCCTTAAAACCGATGCATCTAAGGACTTCTCAATCTTCCAGTCACAATAGGTTGTACAGCGCCCCAGTATCTCGGCAGGTTCTCCCCGGACTATTGCAGTATGCCCTTCCTCATCAGACGTCAACACCGTATCAAACAGGGAGCCATGACCCCGACCGCACCTCTCAAGCAGGGGAAAATCCCCCGCCAGGGCAGAAAGATCGATACGAGCCTCCTCTGCAACAGAAAGAAGAGCCTCCCCGTCCGTAAAATCCCCTGTGTTTTGCGCAAGGCTGCTGCGCCCGTGCAGAGCTCCCGATACCACAAGGGCGTTCTTCAACAAATCAATCCCGCAGGAATTATCCTTTATCCCCCGCCCCAAATCGGGCTGCCTGTACAGCTTTCCGCCTGTATAAAGGGCGGTTATCTCAAGTCGTGACGGATCATAAATACTGCCGCTGTCTATTATAATGCAATCCAGAAGGCTGAGCTTTTCGATTTTTGAAATGTTTTTTATAATTGCTCCGCCGCTGCCCTCTTTAGATATCAGAGCGGCACCTGCCAGCCCGCGGGCAAGGATAATATATCCCAAAGCCCAGAGCAACTCACTCATCGAAGCAACGGCAAGGCAAAGAGCGGTTAGAAAAACATCAAAGAGCTCCCCGCCTCGTAATGAAAGCACAAGATCGAGCAAGGTGATTACAAAAACCAGGGCAATAGCAGCTAAACCCTGAATTCTGCAATACTTCTTCACCTGCCGCAATAGGGGAAACTCACTGTGAGATTCAAGGGGGATCGGACCCTTCTTCATGTAAATCCGGGTATCCTCTCCGGTAGCGACAACAATCGCCCGCCCGCTGCCTCCCACTACCGTAGATGAGGCAAAAACCATATTGCTCTGTTCGGACAGCCCCCGACGAGCATCAAAGAGGTTTTCTGCATTTTTATGTACGGGCGTGCCTCCTCCGCAGAGATCGGCCTCAACCACCATTAGGTTCTCCGCCGAAACAATCCTTGCGTCACAGACAACAACATCCCCCTCACGCAGAAAAATAACATCTCCGCATACGATAGAACGGCTGTCTATCAGTACAAGCCGACCCTCCCGCAACACACACATCTCAGGAATCGAATAAGTGTAAATCGCAGAAAAAATCTGCTGAGATTTTACATATGTCAGTGCCGTCAGGACAAAATTTATCAACCATACCGAAAGAATCACCGCCGCGGTTTGCCGATACTCAAAAATCCAGGCAACCCCAACGGTAAGGAGCAGAAGCAAAGAGGTAAAATCGAATGCGATTTTACCTATATAGCTGCGTGTTTTCGATTGGGGAATCTGATAAAGAGCGTTTGGTCCATCCTTGCGCAAACGAATACGAGCCGCCTTTCGAGTAAGCCCGACGGCGGCATTCGTTTTCAATATTTTTTCTATCTCTTCCGGAGTTTTAGTATACCAGGCATCGTTCATCATCTTTAATCTTTATGCGGTAACTATTTTCAGCGCATTGTCCGAAACAAGCAGGGTAAAATCATTAATCGGATTCTCATAACTGGTGATAATGATTTGCGCCAGCTGGTCTTCGACATTAACCTGAATATATCTGCGCATATTCCTTGCCCCATATTTCACCGAATAAGAGTCGGCGGCAATTTTCGCTGCCGCTTCCGGAGTAAAGCTGAAGGTAATCCCCTTTTCGCTAAGAACCTCGGCAAGCTGCCTCAGCATCAAAGAGGCAATAGCCTTAAAATCTTCGGTATCAAGTGTTCTGAAGGTGATAATCTCATCGACCCGATTGATAAATTCAGGGCGGAGAAACTCGCTAAGCGCGCGCTCGGTTTTTTCCTTTTGCTGCAGATCAACGCTTTCGGAAAAGCCGGAAATCGCCGCCCCCTTTTGTGAGCCTGCGTTAGTTGTCATAACAATGAGAGTGTTCTCAAAATTAACCTGCTTGCCCCTTGCATCGGTAATCTTGCCATCATCAAGAATCTGAAGTAAAATATTCAACACATCGGGATGAGCCTTTTCAATTTCGTCAAAAAGAATAACCGAATAGGGACGCCGTCTGATTTTTTCGGTAAGCTGTCCCGCCTCGTCATAGCCGACATAGCCGGGAGGCGCGCCGATAATGCGTGAGACCGAATGCTTCTCCATAAACTCAGACATATCAAGCCTGATAAGCGTTTCCGGCGAATCAAAGAGATCCTCGGAGAGCACCTTTACAAGCTCGGTTTTCCCAACACCTGTGGGACCGGCAAATATAAAGGATACCGGCTTGCGCTTATATGATACGCCGGCACGGTTACGGCGAATAGCCCGGGCAACAGCGTTAACCGCCTCGTCCTGTCCGATAATACGCTCTTTTAGCCGTTCCTCCAGCCCATTGAGACGTTCAAATTCGTTTTCGTTAATCGATGAAGCAGGAATCCCCGTCCAAATCTCAATAACATAGGCGAGATCGGCATGAGTAAGCTCAACCGCCCGTGCTTTCGGCTCAATTTCGGACAAGGTCTGGTTTATTTGCAGCTCCTTGACCTTGATATCGGCAAGCTGTCGATATTTCAACTCCTGCTCACCGGGGGTAGAATCAGGCATATTGTCGCTGGCCTCTTTTTCAGCCTTGAGCTGCATTAGCTCGCGGCGGAGACGATAAACCTCGTTTATTTCCTTTGTGGAGAGGGACAAATGCGCAGCCGCCTCATCCAGCAAATCGATCGCCTTATCGGGCAGGTACCTGTCGGTTATATAACGCTCAGATAAAAGAACTGCCGAGCGAAGCACATTGTCCGGTATGCGGATACCGTGAAAATCCTCATAATACTGCTTGATACCCCGCAGCATCTCTATGCATTCGGCAATTGACGGCTCATTCACCATCACAGGCTGGAAGCGACGCTCAAGCGCCGAGTCCTTTTCGATATATTTGCGGTACTCATTCAAGGTTGTCGCACCGATCACCTGAATCTCCCCGCGAGACAAGGCCGGCTTCATGATGCTGGCGGCATTCATGCTGCCCTCTGCATCTCCGGCACCTACTATATTATGAACCTCGTCAATGACAAGAATAATATTGCCCGCTTCCTTAACCTCGGAAAGAAGCCCCAGAATCCTTGTCTCAAATTGACCTCTGAACTGGGTACCCGCCACAAGAGCGGCCAGGTCAACAAGGTAAATTTCCTTGCCCTGCAGCTTATAGGGCACATTGCCTGAGACAATCCTCTGAGCTAATGCTTCTGCGATAGCCGTTTTTCCGACGCCGGGCTCACCCAGAAGGCAGGGGTTGTTTTTCTGACGGCGACATAGGATCTGAATAATGCGCGATAGCTCACGCTCCCGCCCGACAATGCGGTCCAGCTGCCCCTCGGCTGCCATATGTGTAATATTCTTACAATATGTCGATAAGAACTTGCGCTTTGGCTTCTGTTGCTGCGTTTCCCGCTCGCTCTTCTGCCAGCTTTTTGAGGAGCCCATAAGACCGCTCTCCCGAATCAATTTTGAAAAATCGATAGCCGGGGCGCCGCCCTCCTCATTATCCTCCTCAGGGGCAGCAAGGATTATACCCATAAAATTTTCCATGTCGGTATTCAACCGGTCAAAATCGGACTCGGTCAATCCCATTTTATCAAGTATATCGTTAACGGGCTTTATGCCAAGATCCTTTGCGCATTTCAGACACAAACCCTCATTGCGTGTAATAAACAAAACTGCCACTCTTTTTTTGCATTTGGCACACATTTGCATGTGGAAATACTTTCTCCGATATCAAAATCGGAGTCTCCTTTCAACATAACTGTCCGAGCTTTAATATTAAATTAAAAATCTATCACTGTCAAAAAGTCAGGTGCATATAAAGGCCTGAACTAAATTGACTCCTTTTTTTCTACACAAGCATCTAAATCGGTAATCTTCTTCCCTTTTGCTTTTACATATTCAATATAGTAATTCACCACAGCCATAATCGCAACAGCAATGGTTACAAGACTGATTAATTGAATAGATGTCTTACTCAAATGCTCATGAAACAATATAATCACAAAAATCGCCGCATAGAAAACACAAACGGCCATCTTACCCCACCATTTGCTGACCGCAATGACGCTGCGGCGTTTGAAAACAAAAAGCGCCCCTAACAGCATCAAAAATTCCTTTGCGATATAGATGACGGGCAGCCAGACAGGGATAAGACCTTTTACAGCAAGGCTGATCAAGACAACACACTGCATTAATTTATCGGCAAGGGGATCAAGTATCTTCCCGATATTTGAAGTCCAAGCAAATCGGCGAGCAAGATAACCGTCCAGCACATCGGTCAAGCCTGCAGTTATAAATATACTTAAGGCTAACAGGAGGTTATTAGGATGGTCCGAAAAAAATGCTGCAACAAATGCCCCAACCATGACTATGCGAAGAGCGGAAAGAATATTCGGTATGAAATGCAAACTCATAATAGCCTCCATGTTTTTCAACTTCGGTGCCGATTGACTTTTCCTTAATTTGTAAATTTTTTGTTAAATTAACTTATTCAGAGACTTTATTATATCCTTACACCATTTTATTTAAAAAAGATACTTCTCAGAAGGTTGTTTTCATTGAAAAACTTCAGTAATACTGAATTGTCGAGAATTGCCGAGCCGAAAATATCCGGCTCAATCGCGCTTAATGCGTTAATTCCGAAAACCGCGATTATTGAAAAGAGCCAGGCATAAAGGAGGGCACACACAATGCCGAACAGAACGCCGAGCAGCTTGTTTGCCGTGCGCAGGACGGGCAGCTTGAAGATCAAGTCAACGACTGCACTTACAATCCAAAGTATAATCAGCGCACCAAAAAATATACTCGCATATCCCAGCACATTTGATATTGTGCGGGCAACAGGGTCGGCAACAGTTACGGCAAGCTCATCTATCTTCGCCGCAGTCGCCTCGGTAAAGGAGCCATAGCTAGCCTTTAGCTGCTCAAGGTCCCCCCCGTATCTTTCGATCATTTCGGTAAAGGTTTGATCCCCGAAAACCGCAGACATATCCACAGTTTCCTTCCCGACGGGAATAAAGCCGGAGACAAACTGCCTTATCTTTTCCGAGACAGAGGAAATGATAAATTTATCGTAATACCATGCCGACAGGGACGGCGAATAAGTATTGGCCACAATTATAGCCACAATCAGTGAAACAAAGCTCATCACCGACTTAATAAATCCACGGCGAGCACCCTTGAATATTGTAAATGCTATAATGGCAATAAGCGCTATATCGAAAATAAAGCTCATAACAAGCACCCTTATTGATCGCTCTCGCCTATAACGATCAACATCTCCTTATTTGAATATTACCGATTCTGTCAAAGTAAAAAGGGGTAGATTTGCCGCATCAGATTAAGCAATATAATCAGGACTCCGGCCTTATTGTTTGTGTCCACCCTGAATAGCAGAGCAAGAATGTTTTTTCATCGTAGACCAAGAGGCGTTGCGCCCCGCTTTCCACTTTAGTGGTTGATACTGTGCCGTCTGCAGAGGAGATCCGAATGACCTCGGTATCGGTAAGCATATAAACATAATCGCCCCAAAATTTGAGATCTACACAATTATCACCAATAATATTATTATATCTTATATTTCCTTTAGTGTCAAATATAACTGCACTGTTTTCGCCGCCGACAATATTTTTATTAAAGATAGCAACAACGCCCGATTCTCCGATATCAGCACTGATAAGGGACATCGAACCATAGTCATATGTAGATACATTCTGCCCCTCATTATCGAAAAACCGAAGGGCGCTGTCCCCCACCGCACAAAAGCCCGAATCACCGAAATAACCGGCCTTTAGGGGGAACTCTCCCCGGTATTCAACCTTATATTTCTCGGCAGGCTCAAAGGGCGTATAACCGGAAATTTCGGTTACATAGTCCCCCCCGTCGGCATAAAAGGAGAGAAGGAGAAGCTCGCGTCCGTCCCTTTTCAATGCAAGGTCGATCACATACTTATCCTTTAGATATTTTCCGATAAGATCAAATTTATTATTGTAGAGAAAGACGGCGGATCTATGCTCGAGAGTTTGAGTAAGCACCGCAAAGGTTCCGTCATCCGCCATTACCGCCCCGCTAATGGGATAGTCAAGAGATTGTCTGTACAATTCGGTAAGCAAATTGTAAACGGCAAACTGATATCCGCCAAAATCATAGACAAGCAAATATTTATCCGAGCTAACGAGAACCGGCTTGCTGCCTAAAAAGGCTTTGGAAAAAAGCTGACGTCCGGACGCCTTATAAACGGTCACCCGGGACTCACCCGCAATGGAAAGGTTGCCCCTGAAAATCGCAAAGCTGCGGTTCCCGTCGGCATCATATCGAATAGTACCTATAACTTCTCCCGTATCCGACCTTGCCGCCTCATCGAGATCACGCAAAAGATAGCGCAGATTGTTGTATGTGATATTGTCTCTGTAAAATGTGACCGTCATTAGTATAAATATGATCAGCAAAAGCAGAGTCAACAATTTCAGCAGCTTAAAACGGACCGAAACCATGTGATAATACCTGTTGACCGGACTGCTCTCCTGACTCGGCTGAACGGGAAGAGACGGGTCCGGCGGACTTTTCGGGCCGGCTGTCATCAGGTTTTTTTGACGCATGATCCCCTCCCCGATCGATGTGTTTGATCTGCTTGATGTGTTAAGATTCTGCATCGACCTGTTTTATTTTAATCTGAATTAAGAAATGCTTCAAGGATTTCTATATAGACAAAAAGTTAAAATTTTTTATACAAATTCTATATTTTTATAAACAACCCTGTTTAAATACAATCCACACGCAGGAGCCGTAAAGCCTGCCTTTTTTCTATCCTTGCTCTCAGTGATAAGGGGAATCGCCTCAGGAGATATTTTCCCGCGTGAGACGTCAAGCAGGGTTCCTGCAATAATGCGGACCATGTTGTATAAAAAGCCGTCTGCCGCGATGCGTATGGTAACGAGATCCCCCGCCCTTTCAACATTACAGTATTTAACCGTTCTTGTGGTGGACAGCACCGAGGATCCCTCGGCCATATATGCGCGAAAATCCTGCCTACCCACAAGATACTGCGCCGCCTTGTTCATATCCTTCAAACGATTATCGTCGATTTTAAACGGGTAGTGGGCAGCCAATTTGTACAAAAAAGGGTCCCGCTCCGACCGGTTCCAGATTTTATAGAGATATTCTTTATATTCGGCATCATAGCGCGGGTGAAAATCATCCCCTACCGCCATAGAATCCATAACGGCAATATCCTTTGGCAAAAAAACATTCATCGCACGGGCTACCCGCTCTACCGGAATAGCCGGTATATTCGTCTCGTCATGAGGGCGAAGAGTCGCATAAAAGGCGTTGGCATGAACGCCGCTGTCGGTGCGGCTGCATCCCGTAATATCACAGGGGGTGCAGTACAGCGCCTGTGCCGCATTGCAGAGCACCGACTGAACGGAGACCCCGTTCTTCTGCACCTGAAATCCGCAATAGGCCGTACCGATAAATCGTATCTTTAGCAACAGCTTCATAACAACTCCACTTGACTTCCTTCTTTTTTCTGACGGTCTGAAAACTCATGTATCAAAGCTTAAAGCCCGGAGCATAAATATTTATCAAAATAATTGCAGCCAAAAAGAGCAGGAAAATGAAAATCGCAAAAAAATCATTAAGCCCGTAGGTCAAAATCTTCATCCTGGTTCTGCCCTCTCCGCCGCGGTAGCAACGACATTCCATCGCAACGGCAAGCTCCTCGGCACGCCGATAAGCGGAGACAAAAAGGGGGATTATAATCGGGATGAGCGCCCGCACTCTTGAGGCGAGGCTCCCCGTTGAAAAGTCGGCGCCCCTAGCCTTTTGCGCGTTCATAATCCGGTCGGTTTCTTCTATTAATGTCGGAATAAACCGCAGAGCAAGGGACATCATCATCGCCAAGTCATGCACAGGCACCCCAATCCTCTTTAAAGGGGAAAAAAGGCGCTCGATACCGTCGGTCAGCTGAATAGGTGAGGTTGTGTAAGTAATAAAAACGCTCGTTCCGGTAATCAACACGATGATGCGAACAAGCACAAGCAGGGCGGTAATTATCCCTTCCTTGTATATTTTTATAAATTTCCAGTGAAAGAGCAGATCCTCCCCGTTTGTGAGAAAAATATTCAAAATCATGGTAAAAATCATGATATATAAAACGGGCCTGATCCCTCGAATTATGGTTTTAAAACTGATTTTGCTAATCCCGATAATCATCACAACCGAAAGAAAGAGAGCGGCAAAGCTGAAAATACTCTTCGCACTGAAGGTGATTATGATATAAAAAACGGTTAGGATGATCTTCGTTCTCGGATCAAGCCTGTGTATATATGATTCACCGGGAAAGAACTGACCCAGAGTAATATCCTTAAGCATTCAATGTTCCTCTATCCTTATATTAAGATCGGCGCCGATCAGGCGTTGTTAGCGGTCTTGCGCGGGATCCCCTTTTTCTCAAAAAGGGAGACAAGCGCCGACAAAGCGCCCTCAACCGTATAAATATCCCCCTCAAGCTCGCAGCCCCCACGGCGCAGCGCCTGAGCGATATAGGCGATCTGAGGCACGTCAAGCCCGACAGCCACAAGCTCCTCCGCTCTTGCAAAGATCTCCGCACAGCTTCCCTGCGCAAAAATCCTGGCACGGTTCATCACGATGATTTCGTCACAGTATTTCGCCATATCCTCCATACTGTGACTGACGATAATAACGGCGGCTCCCGTATCCCTCTGATACTGCCGTACACGCCCTAGAATTTCCTTCCGCCCTCGGGGATCAAGACCAGCCGCCGGCTCGTCAAGTACCAGCACATCGGGGCGCATAGCAATAATGCCGGCGATAGCGACCCTCCGCTTTTGCCCCCCCGAAAGATCAAAGGGGGATTTGTCAAGCAAGGCTTTGTCAATGCCGACAAAGCTTGCCGCCTCCTCGACCCGCCGCGCAATTTCCTCGTCGGAAAGCTTCATATTTTTTGGACCGAAGGCGATATCCTTGCCCACCGTTTCATCAAAAAGCTGATATTCGGGATATTGCATCACAAGACCCACTTTAAAGCGAATACTGCTGATCTCTTTAGGATTTTCCCAGATATCTTTGTTATGCAAAAGAACCTGTCCGGCATGAGGACGCAACAGCCCGTTAAGCATCTGAACAAGGGTGGATTTCCCGGACCCGGTATGACCGATAAGTCCGGTTATGAACCCCGCCTTTATTTTAACCGATACATCGTCAAGGGCAGTCATTTGAAAAGGGGTTCCGCTGCCATAGACGTAGGTAATATTTTTAAGCTCGATAATAGTATCCAAATCAGATCCCGAACCTTTCAAAGTATTGTTGACGATATCATTCTGTCCGCGACAGCTTTGCAAGAATGGCCGCAACACAATCGTCGGTAGTCAGGATTCCGGGAGCAAATTCATAGCCGAGAGCGTTCAGCCGGAACAAAAGCTCGGTACTCTGAGGCACCTCAAGCCCCGCTTCTCTCAGCTTGTCCACCTGAGAAAACACCTCCACCGGGGTTCCATCCATATAAATTTCTCCGTCATTTATAACAATCACGCGGTCGGCAAGAACCGCCTCATCCATGTAGTGGGTGATGTTCAATACGGTAATACCCGCCTCCCGGTTCAGCCGTCCTATAGTTTGCAGCACTTCTTTCCTGCCGACAGGATCAAGCATAGCCGTCGATTCATCAAAAATAATACATTCGGGACGCATGGCAATAATGCCCGCAATAGCAACCCGTTGCTTTTGCCCGCCCGACAACCGATGTGGCGCGTGTCGTGCGTAGGCGGTCATTCCAACCGTCTCGAGAGCCTCCGCCACCCGCTCCCTTATCACTTCAGGAGGGACTCCCAAATTTTCAGGACCGAAGGCAACATCTTCCTCAACAACGGTAGCAACCAACTGATTATCGGGATTCTGAAAAACCATCCCGATCTGCCGCCTCACCTCGAACATATCGTCCTCACTCATCTCCGGATCGGTAATATCCCGCCCGTTGATATAAATCTTCCCCGATGTGGGCAGAAGGATCATGTTCAGCAACTTGGCAAGGGTGGATTTTCCGGACCCGTTATGTCCGAGCACGGCAACATAGCTGCCCGCCTCAATCTCAATGGAAGCATTTTTTATAGCGGGAACCTTTTCTTCGCCGTCATTATCATAAGAAAAGCAGAGGTTCTCGGTTTTTATAAATATATTAGATATATTTGATATATTTGACATAGCTGATTCCTTTGTTCTATGTTGTTTGCCTACAGCTTGCCCGCAGGGTACATCTCAAAGATTAAGATCAGGGAAAGGTGCAGCGTACAGAAGCACCACAGGGCAAGAGATGTCCGCCGACCTTAACAGGCAGCGCAAGCTCTCCCGCCTCACATACGCAACGATAATTCTCGGAAAGGCGCAGCTCAAGAATGTACCGCATTGCAAGAGGTGAGAGTCCGGTAGTATACGAATTAAGCAGAAAAAAGAGAGGGCGATCGGACAGGGTTTTGACGGCTAGGGTAATCAGCTCGTCAATATGGCTCTCAAGCTTCCACACCTCGCCGGAGGGACCCCGTCCGTAGGAGGGGGGATCCATAATAATCCCGTCATATCGATTTCCCCGCCGTATTTCCCGCTCGATAAACTTTTTGCAGTCGTCAACGATATACCGAATCGGCGCATCGGCAAGGTTGCTCAATCGTGCATTTTCACGTGCAAGGGCAACCATTCCCCGAGCCGCGTCCACATGGCAGACCGACGCCCCGGCAGCCGCTGCCGCAACAGTAGCTCCGCCGGTATATGCGAAAAGATTTAGCACCTTAATCGGGCGTCCGGCTTCTCTTATCAGAGAGGAAAACCAGTCCCAGTTGCAAGCCTGCTCCGGGAAAAGACCGGTATGCTTAAATCCCATGGGTTTGATCGAAAATTTCAGGTTGCCGTAAGAAATTGTCCATTGCTCCGGCAGTTTTCTCTTTTTCCACTCTCCGCCCCCTATTTTAGAGCGCTTATAGATCGCGTCGGCAGATTTCCAGCCGGCATGACGTCGCACACCCTTCCATATAATCTGAGGATCGGGGCGAATAAGGGTATGTTTTCCCCATTTTTCAAGCCGCTCTCCGTCCGATGTGTCGAGCAGGCTGTAATCCGACCATTTATCACTTATCCACATAACAGCAAATCCGCCTCACAAAAACATTTGTAATAATCTGTAAAAACCATGCACCAGCCCCAAAAACCCATCATTTTCTTCAAATCGATCGACTGCACAAAGGCACTGTTTTAAAATCACGCTTGATGGTGGGAACATTTTGCGCCAATCTCAGTCAAATATTTTACCTGGATGTAAAGGCTAGTCTAGAATTCGCACAATGTCCTCCGCACAGGGCAACGGCGAGGGCATCGGCGGTATCATCAAATTTCGGCAGATTTTTCAGCCTAAGGAGGGCAGACACCATGGCGATAACCTGTTTTTTGTCTGCTCTGCCGTATCCGACAACCGCCTGCTTCACCTGCAGAGGGGTATATTCGCTGATATCCAAGCCCTTTTGCCGGGCGCAAAGAAGAATCACACCCCGAGCCTGTGAAACGGCTATAGCCGTTTTTTGATTAGTATTCCAAAAAAGCTGTTCTATCGCAAGCATATCGGGGGAATATTTATCAATAATTTCATTAAGCTGGCTATATATCATCTCAAGTCGATAGGATATCTGCATTTTGGCAGGTGTTTGAATCGCTCCATAATCCAGCGGACAAAAGGAGTTACCCTTCTGCTCAACAACCCCCCAGCCGACAATGGCAATTCCCGGATCAATTCCGAGGATTCTCATATCAAGCACCGTGATCCGCCGCCATAAAGGCAGCAAATCCTTCCTTGTTTTTTTAAAAAAGAGCGGAGCACCATAATGGGCGAAAAAACTCCTAACCCTTTTAATTATGGTTTATTATAGCATAATACAGAAAGATAGTCAAAACTTATTTTGTACATTTATATGCGCATTACTTCCCTTTTTTCGTTTACTTTCACTTTTATATATGGTATAATCAATTGTTGAAATAGGTATAACCCGAATTTGAAGAAAATAACACACATTTTATAAGTACGAGCAGGAAAAGCAGGATGAAAATTATAAAAATTTGTGTCGATGACTTACTGGAACTAAAAAAACCGCATCCCTGCGGATCTAAAATCTTCCGTGCCCTGCGCATCGGGAGTGAGATACGAGTAGTATGTGAGGGCTGCGGCAGAGATATGGTTCTCCCCCGCCCAAAGCTTGAAAAAACAATCCGAAGGGTGATGCCCCGTTCTATCCCCTCCGACGGCGATAAACCTTAGAATCCCTTAATTTTTATATAATGACATCTACATCAATCAACTCAGTAACAAAAATATTAAATTAAAAGGATGGTTAAAAGCGATGCATTCCGATATCTCTAACAATGTTTCAACACATAAAAAAGATAAAATGCCACCCGCAGCCAAAACAAGACTCAGAAAATCCTTCAATCTTCGCCGCACCCTTGAGGAAAGCGAATATACCTATCTGGGATGGGCATTTTTTCTCCCCTTCGCTATGATGCTGCTTATATATATAGCTATGCAGGTCTACCCCTTTGGCCGCAGCTCTGTCCTTGTTCTCGACCTTAACGGACAGTATGTCTACTTTTTCGAAGCGCTGCGCGACTTTGTCTATGGAGAAAACAGCCTGCTTTATTCCTTCGGACGGGCGCTTGGCGGTGAGTTTATGGGCATTTATGCCTACTATATTGCAAGCCCCCTCTCATATATCGTAGCCCTTTTCCCCAAAAGCATGATCCTTGAAGCCCTTTTTCTGATGTTCCTCATTAAGTGCGGTCTTTCAGGACTTACCTTCGGCTACTATATCCACAAAACACGCAGAGCGAGCAAATCGGCAACCATTCTCTTCTCATTAATGTACGCCCTCTCTGCCTATGCAATCATCCAGCAGCACAACACCATGTGGATCGACAACCTTATTCTCCTTCCCCTCATCACCTACGGACTTGAGCAGCTTATTACCAACAAAAAGTACAAGCTCTTCACCCTCTCCTTGGCCCTTGCCATCTTCAGCAACTTCTATATAGGCTACATGAGCTGTCTTTATGTGGGCATTTATTTCTTCTACTATTATTTCATGACCAAACGAAGCACCGGAGAGGATACCTTCGTTGATCTGAAAAATTTTGCAAAGGCGCTTCTCCGCGTCCTTATCTTCTCGGCCATTGCCGTGGGCATGGCGGCGGTTATTCTTTTTTCCACCTATTATTCGCTGCAATTCGGGAAAATGGAGTTTTCCACCCCGAACTTCTCCCTTTTCCAAAAATTTGACTTCTTAGACCTGTTTACAAAATTCTTCCCCGGCTCTTATGATACAGTTCGTCCCGAAGGCTGGCCTTTCGTTTATTGCGGCGTTTTGGCCATCATTCTTCTTCCCATCTATTTTATATCCAAACACATATCAAAACGCGAAAAAATCGCCTCCGGGATTCTTCTTCTCGTCTTTCTCCTCAGCTTTTCAATTAACACCTTTGATATGATCTGGCACGGATTCCAACGGCCGAATTGGCTCAACTATCGCTACAGCTATATGCTCTGCTTTTTAATCCTGGTCTTTTCCTTCAGAGTTTTTGAGCGGATTCAGGAAATCAACACAAAGGCGGTATTTGCCGTTTGCGGCATTATAGGCTCCCTGCTTTTGGTTGTGCAGAAGCTTGATTATAAAAATATGCCCGACCTTGAGGCTATATGGGTTTCCCTCATCTGCATCGTCACCTATGCAATTGCCATTTCCTGCGCAAAAAAAACCCTGTTCCTTGAAAACACCACAATGATTATAACCGTGCTTGTCTGCCTCGAGATGGTCTGCGCCGGCGTAACCGGACTTGTGGCTCTTGACAAGGATGTTGTCATTTCCTCTTACTACTCCTACCACGATTTTATGAATAAATTCCAGCCTCTTATCGACCGGGTTAAGGACAGCGACGACAGCTTCTATCGAATGGAAAAAACCGAACATCGCAAGGTAAACGATCCCTTTGCTCTCGGTTACAGAGGACTCTCCAACTCCACCTCCACCCTTAACTCCGATACAATCCTGTTCTTGCAAAATATGGGGCTTTGTTCAAAATCTCACTGGTCCCAATACACCGGCGGCACACCGGTGTCGGACAGCCTTTTTGCCCTGAAATATCTCATCGCTAACTCAAGTCAGGAAATTCCTCTGTATGAGCCTATCGATTCTGAGGGCAATTATATTGCCTACAAAAATCCGTATGCCCTCCCCCTTGCCTTCGGCGTCAACGGAAAATACAAGGACGTCCGTTTTGTGGCACCCAAAAACGAGGACGGAACAGAGGATCCGAACTTTGTAAAATATCATTCTCCCTTTGAGCGAATGAACGCCATCATCACCGCCATGCTCGGCAGTGATGAAAAGGTTCAGCTCTTTGTCCCCATCAACTATGATGACCGCACCTACAACAACATTGATTTCGGCTATGCTTCCGAACACGATAAATACTCCCCCACAAGCGAAAAGGGGTCGGCAAGCGTAAACTATCACTTCACCGCGAAAAACGATTATCCGATTTACTGCTACTTCCCCTCCCTTTATCCGCGTGAGGTTTCCCTGTCCCTCAACGGTATTTCCATCGGACGTTTCTTCGGCAACGATTCCTTTTGCATAAAAAGTCTTGGTTCCTTCAGCGAAGGAGAGAAAATAAACCTGAATCTCAAGCTGGAAAGCGACTCCCTTTATATTAAGAACCAGCAATATTATTTCTATTATCTTGACGAAGCTCTCTTTGTCGAGGTGATGGAATCCCTTGCTGAGTGCGGATATGAGATAGAGCGCTTCACCGAGGATCATTTTATCGGAACCATTTCGGTAAAAGAAGGACGGGAGACAATCTACACCTCCATCCCCTTCGATCAGGGTTGGATCGTTAAGGTAGACGGCAAGATCGTGGACACCTTCGAAGCTCTGGACGCCCTTCTAGCATTTGACGTTGAACCGGGAGAGCACACCCTTGAGCTACGCTATATGCCCGGTGCTTTTGTCAAGGGGGTCATAACCACACTTGCATCCATACTCATTTTCATTCTTATCGTGATTGGGGAATACCTCATCCGCCGTCGCAGAAGCAAGGTCGTAGTTGCTGAGTCAACCGCCCAGCTTGCAGACAATCCGGACATCATCCCGGACGCTGAAATTTTCGGCGAGATAATAGCCACCGAAAACAACAGCGATATAGAAAATAACAAGTAACAAAGGAATATTAATATGCTATATCATGTGACAGGAACACTTTGCCACCGGGAACCGGGCATGGCCGTTATCGACTGCGGAGGCGTCGGATATAAATTGACCGTCAGCGACTACACCGCCGCCGCAATCGATGCGGAAAAAGAGGCAGGAAAAGAATCGAATCCTAAAATACGGCTGTTTACCCACATGGTTGTGCGGGAGGATAGTATCGAGCTGTTTGGCTTTTTCACTTCCGCCGAGCTGTCGGCTTTTAAAATGCTTACCTCGGTATCAAGCGTCGGTCCCAAGGTTGCCATGTCCCTCCTGTCCACCATGTCGCCTGAAAACCTTGCCCTTGCTATCTGCACCGAAAATACAAAGCAGCTGTCAAAGGCGCCCGGTATCGGCGCAAAGACAGCCGCCCGTATTGTGCTTGAGCTGAAGGATAAGATCTCCCGAAACACATCGGGCCTTAATATGCCTGAAAGCCTACCCAGTATTGATACACAGGGGGCTCATCGTGGCAAGCTGACCGAGGCGCAGGACGCCCTTTCCGTTCTCGGCTATGACAGAACGGAAATCGCCGCCGCTCTCAGGGGCATCGATATTGCCTCCCTTGAGCTTGAGGAGATCATTCGCACCGCCCTGAAAAAGTTTGTCAAAGACTAGACCCTTTTATGCAAATACAAATAGCAAGAGGTTAACAGATTAATATATAAAGATAGGATAATAATATGTACGATGGCGAGTTCGACTTTGAAAACCGGATAGTATCCTCCAGCCACACCCCGGAGGATCATGAGATTGACAACAGTCTCCGTCCAAAAACGCTGGATGACTATATCGGACAAAGCAAAGTAAAGGAAATTCTAAAAATCTATATCGATGCTGTCAAAATCAGAGGGGATACCCTTGATCACGTACTGCTCTACGGACCGCCCGGTCTCGGAAAAACCACCCTCTCAAACATTATTGCCGCCGAGCTTGGGGTCAACATACGCACAACCTCCGGTCCCGCCATTGAAAAGCAAGGGGATCTCGCCGCTCTTTTAACCAATCTCAGCGACGGGGATGTGCTCTTCATCGATGAAATCCACCGCCTTTCCCGCGCGATCGAAGAGATTCTCTATCCCGCAATGGAGGACTACGCCCTTGATATTATCATTGGCAAGGGACCCTCCGCGCGCAGCATCCGGCTCCCGCTGCCAAACTTTACCCTTATTGGCGCAACAACCCGGGCAGGACAGCTGACAACCCCTCTCCGCGACCGATTTGGCGTCATTCTTAAGCTTGAGCTTTATACTCCTGAGGAATTGAGCGTCATCGTCAAGCGCAGCGCCGGCATTTTAAACGTGGGCATAAACGAGGAGGGCGCCTATGAAATCGCCTCCCGCTCCAGAGGCACCCCCCGTATCGCCAACCGCCTGCTTAAGCGCATCAGGGATTTTGCAACGGTTAAGGGAGACGGAACCATCACCAACGAAATTGCCCGTATGGCACTGAATATGCTGGAAATCGACGCCCTTGGGCTTGATAACACCGACCGTGGCATGCTTGAAGCTATCATCAACTATTATGACGGCGGACCTGTGGGGCTGGATACCCTTGCCGCCACCGTCGGGGAGGAGGCCATCACCCTGGAGGACGTCTACGAACCGTATCTTATGCAAATCGGATTCCTCGGCCGTACTCCTCGCGGTCGCTGTGTCACCCGCCTTGCCTACGAGCATCTCGGTATAAAGTATCCCGAAAAGAAAAACGACGATCAGATTAATCTTTTTGATGACTAAGTGTATATACGCAATATGTCGCAAATTTTTTAAAACTGCCGAAAATCTAAACAGCAAAGGAAAAACCGGAATGCGTATCCTTTCATATCGCATTCCGCAAAAAAGCAATCCCGGCTTTTCCTCTACTAAAAAACGCATGGAATCGTCATGCGTTTTTTTGGAACATTCATGAGATTATCACGTCTAATATATTAAATAATGTTCAATAATAACTGTAAGATACACTTCTGATACGTAGAGATGCCATTTCTCACGCTGCTCGAAAAGCTGTGAGAACAAGAAAGGAAGATTCTATGAAAAGACAAATCCTCTCTCTTATATGTGTAGGTGCGATTCTCCTATCCCTCGCCGGATGCATGAACCTTCGCGCTTCAGAAAACCTCACCGAGGGGCTTATTGCAAAGCAGGTCGACACAACAGAGGCAAAGACCGGGGAAGGCGCAAGAGAGGCCTCCGTTTTTGCCATGAAACTCCTCTCCCTTGCCCTCGAATCCGGGGATGAAAATGTGGTTATTTCACCCCTATCCGCTTATTTAGCCCTTGCCATGGTGGCAAACGGCGCAAAAGGGGACACCCTCTCCGAGTTTACAAAAAGACTCGGCAGCGATCTCAATATCAGCGACATCAATCTCTTTTGCCGTGCGATTATTGACAGTCTCACCGAGAATGCAGGGGGCACCACACTCAGCATTGCCGATTCTGTTTGGATGAAGAAAGACGGGTTTGTCCCAAATCAGGATTTCCTTCAAGCGGCTGTAGATTATTTTGATGCCGAGGCCTTCACATCGGATTTTAGTGATCTAAAGGCTGTCAGCGATGTGAACAAGTGGATCGAAAAGAACACAAACGGTCTTATCAAGGAGATGCTCAAGGAAATCTCTCCCGATACCGTTATGCTGCTGATTAACACCTTATATATGAAGGCTCGCTGGAAAACCCCCTTTGAAAGCGCATATAACTTCAAGGGCCCCTTTACAAAATCGGACGGCACAGAAGTCGAGACCACCTATATGTCCCGTACCGACAGAATGCAATATCTTAAAACCGACGCGGCTAAGGGGGTTCTTCTCCCCTATGACGACGAGCGTCTTGGCTTTGTCGCCCTCCTGCCCGAGGACGGAAAAACCACCGCCGATCTCCTTGCCTCCATCTCTGACATAAAGGGGCTGATCGACAGCGCGGAAAGCGCCTCAATCCGGCTCAGTCTCCCGATATATAAAATCGAGTACGAATGTACAATGAATGATATCCTGAAGTCCGCCGGGATAAAGCTGGCCTTTGACGAACAGAAGGCAGATCTCTCCGGTCTCGGTACGGCAATGGGCAATCTTTATATAGGAGAGGTTCGGCAAAAGGTTGTCATCGAGGTTAACGAAAAAGGAACAGAGGCCGCTGCCGCAACTGTTATTGACATTCGCACCACCTCCGCGATCCAGAGCGATTTTGCGCTCACCTTTGATAAGCCCTTTATCTACATGGTGGTGGATCTTGAAAGCGGTATCCCCCTCTTCGTCGGGCAGATGGATAACCCGGCATAACTAAAATAGCAGTTCAAAACAAAAAAGCAAGGACGACCGTGAAACAGTCGTCCTTGCTTTTTTGGCTATGCCTCGTTGACAATATTCTCAAGCTCGCGTATAAGATCATTCAAGGTGTAAAGTTGAACATCACGCTCAAGAATCGCATTCTTCAGATCAACTGACAAAGTTTCAAATTGTGGCTTAATTTTAGGATCAATATAAGACATATCAATATCCTTTCCAAATAATCCTGCATCCTGCAAATAATAATTGAAGAGGCTAAGTCTCTCCAAAATCTTAAATTGTCGCCGATAAAGTGCCTTGTCCTATTATTTTTACCGATTTTGCAACGATTATGAGAAGGATTTGAAAATTTTCAGTCTTTTACTTTACAAAATTACGGCTTACCTGCCGGGATAATAGACAAGAGGACCGACATAATAATTAATTGCGGACAAATACGCCTCAAGCTCGGTTAGCTTTGTCTTCTTATCAAAGTTTATCGCCGAGAGGAAAAGTGAATACAGGCTGTTGAAATTAACTTCTTTTATAAAAGGATGCACAGACACATCGTCGCCAAACTCATTGTCTGCAAACATAGCCTCCATAGCGCCGTCAAAATCGGTTATGCCGTCAATAAGTTCAACATCTAGGGCCTGTTTTGCCGTATAAGTGCGACCGTCGGCAAGCATGCGAAGACTTAAGTCCTTAATACCGCGGGCTGACGATACGACATCGAGAAAGAGCTTATAATATTCATCGATCTGGCTTTGATAGATGCTTAATTGTGCCTCGGTCAGGGGGCTGAAGATGCTGCCCATCATTTTGTTGTTATCAGAGGCAAGATCGGTAGCCTTTATACCGGCCTTCTCAAGAAATTCGGAAACATCAATATGAGTGCCGTATGTTACGCCGATCGAGCCGGTTGTACAGATCGGATTTGCATATATCTTGTCAGCGGCGCAGGCGAGATAGTACCCTCCTGAGGCCGCCATCTCGGCACAATAGGCGTATATCGGACGACCCAGCTCCTTATATTTTAACAGCGCCCGATAAAGCTCATCGGTGGGATAAAGCTCTCCGCCGGGAGAGTTGATATAAAGCATTAGTCCCTTGTTCATCGGATCATCGATCATCTGCTCAACGGTATCCATCAAAAACTGCTGGTCATAGGAGTCGCTTACCAATCCAAAATAACTGCTGTTCCCTGTAATGGTACCCTCAATATACATAACCCCAACATACGGACTGTCTGCGAACCAATCCTTTTCAAAAAAGTTGCTCGATGACATCATTACAATAATCGAAATAATAGGCAAAATGACAAAGACTAGAATCAACACTCCGACAAGGATCCATGGCCAGATCTTTTTTTTCTTTTGAGGAAAAGCAGGATATTGTCCGGGTATATATGCATTGCTGTTCCCTGTGTTCATAATAACAAGCTCCTATCATAGTTTTTTTATCATATTTCAAAAATATATACTATTTTACATCATTTTGCCGATATTTACAACAATTTTTACAATTTGATCAAAAAAACTCTCAACACGCAAAAATAATCGACAAGTCACTAAGCATTGATTATTCCACCTGAAAATGCTATAATATTTTCTGCAATGCGAGGCGAATATCCGGTTTTTTTCTGTACTGCCAAGCATCTTTTTTTCGATGCGATATAAGAGTATATAAAATCCGGTGGTTAAAAAATCGTATTGACAATTATATTTATGTAAAAACGGAGGATTATATGCAAAACAGTCATTGGGTTTGCGGCTGGGGAGCTTCAACCACACGTATCCCCTACCAGCTGGCCGACAGCTTTGAGGACACAACTATAAGATATCTGATTTTTCCAACGATCGACGGTGGGAAAATAAGAATCCGGCTTTCAAATTATTTTGGAACCGAAAAAGTGCGAATAAACGCTGTCTATGCCGCAACCGTGCTGTCCGGCAGCAACATCGATCCTAATGAAAATGTAAAATTGACCTTTGGCGGTCAGAACGAGGCAGTAATTGCCCCCGGCGAGGAGATTGTCAGCGATCCTGTTGATTTTAATATCTCCCACGGCAAAATGATCGCCGTCAGCCTATACTTCAAAGAAAGAACCTCTCTCACAACAGGACATTCCAATAATGGGCCTTATATAAAAAAATATTTCACACGGGGCAATTATGCCGCCGCCCCTGAGTTTCCCCCCGACACCCTGAGCGATTGCCCGTGCTATGTTTTTCTAAACGGGCTGGATATATGGGCAAGCGAAGACACCCGGGCAATCATCGCAATCGGCGATTCGATCACCGCCCAACCCTGGCCGGACTGCCTTGCGCGCCGCCTGCTTTCCCTTGGCATTACCAATCGCGCCGTCATTCGCAAAGGAATCAGCGGAAACAGATTGCTGCGGGAATACAAAACCTATCGTCCGAGAATGCATCACGGCATATCACTGCTTAGCCGTTTTAAGAGAGACATTCTGCAGCCGGGCGCCGACCGGATTTTTATGCTTATCGGGATTAATGACCTTTTACATCCCGGTCCAAATCATTATGCGCCTATGTCCGAGCTTCCGAGTGCAGAGGATATGATTGAGGGCTATAAATTCTGTATCGAGACCGCCCGCGGGCACAACATGAAAATATATCTGTCCACCATCCTCCCCACCGGGCGCTTTCTTAAGGATGATATGCTGGAGAGGGAAACCCTCCGTACCGAAATAAACGATTGGATCCGCTCGACCGATCTTATCGACGGTTTAATTGACTTCGATTCTGCTCTACGCGATGAAAATGATCACCGCAGACTCAAAGCCGAATATGACAGCGGCGACCTTTTACATCCCAGCCTTGCCGGTGCCAAGGCAATGGCCAACGCCATACCCGAAGAATACCTGAAATAACGCCTGCCGAATCTGCATCAATCAGCCGAAAAAATCGCGCATACACAGTACTGTGTATGCGCGATTTTTGCAGTATTTACGGTATCTAAACTAATCTTCCTCACTTGCCTTGCAGCTACAGGAATCGTCATCGCACTCGCAATCAAATCTTTCATTGCAGGCAGGGCAGACAAGATTGTCAAAATCAATATCCCCATCAAAGCAAATAGTGTCTCCGCAGGAGGGGCATACCAGCTCAAAGCAGTCGTCATCGCAGCAGCAATCGTAATCGTCATCCTCTTCGTCATCAAGAAGATACTCCTCAACAACGCCGAGGTCCTCGTCGATCTCTTCGATGTAATCGTTTAAGACCTCGCATTCGTCTTCAAGATCGGCAACAGTAATAGCCATATCCTCGAGAAGAGCAATAATCTCTTTTATCAGCTTTGCTTCAGGCTTCTGCTCATCGAGATTAAGTCCCTCACAAAGACCCTTAAGATAAGCGGTTTTTTCGGTTAATTTCATTTTCTTTCCATTTCCCGGCGGAGTGTATTTTTTTAAAAAAGGGGAAACGTACCGCCGACACGTTTTTATTATTTGCTGTATATTATTACCTATGCGCGCTCAAGATATTCGCCTGTGCGGGTGTCGATTCTAAGAACGTCCCCGATATTGATAAAGAGCGGAACCTTAATCGCGGCGCCTGTTTCAAGTGTTGCCGGCTTGGTTGCGCCGGTTGCGGTATCACCCTTAAAACCGGGCTCTGTATCAACAACCTCAAGTTCAACAAACATAGGAGGCTCGACGGCAAAAACATTACCCTTATAGGAGATGATTTTGCACATCATATTTTCCTTTACAAATTTAAAGTTGTCGGACAATTTGTCCTTATCAAGGGGAATCTGCTCAAAGCTTTCCATATCCATGAAGTAATAAAGCTCGCCGTCGTTGTAAAGATACTGCATATCCCTACGTTCGACATAAGCATTCTCAAACTTTTCGGTAGGGCTGAAAGTTTTTTCAACCATTGCACCCGTAATTACATTTTTAAGTTTTGTTCTGACAAACGCTGCCCCCTTGCCCGGCTTGACATGCTGAAATTCTACAACCTGCATGACCTGCCCGTCCAGCTCAAAGGTAACACCGTTTTTAAAATCACCGGCTACAACCATATATACATACCCATTTCTCAGCGACTAAGATATTTCAAAAAAATCCAGCCCATCCGGTCGCTGTCGAACGGCCTTACATCAAATACACATCTATTTTATAATAAAATCACGCATTTTGCAAGAGTTTTTTCATCTTTTTAGAAAAGATAGCAAAATAAAAGATAAAAAGAATATTTTTCTACGGCGGAGCAAACAAGAAAGGCGATCTTTATATTACTATTATTCCTTCTAGGTTGAAATGTATCCCGTCTTAAGACCTGTATCCTCAACTATCACCTGCCGCAGAGGTTTATAATCATCACCCACCGGCTCAAAGTAATACTCGATCTTCTGTGACTTTATGAACCTTTCACCATCGGCATAATACTGCACGGTGGTACATACCTCGTCCCCCCTCATCTCCTCGGACAAAACACGAAAGTGCATTTTATAAGCTCCCATAGGTACCGTCGGGTCCAGATACGGCTTAAAATTATCTATCCCGAGAATTTCCTTTGCATATCTAATCATCTCTTCCTCAGTTGGCTCAATATTTAATTTCAGGCTTAACCGGGTATAAATATATCCTGTCAAATGATGATTATTTTCATGTTTTTCAAGATCAGGCAAATTCTGCCCCCTCAAAATATTGATAATACCTGCCGTCGGAAACTCATCCCCTCTTTCATATACCTGATTATCACGATAATCAAGCAGCAGGTAGTCAAGACCACACTCCAAATAGTACCGATGATAGCCCACGGACAGATCAAGAAGCGGACTGTCCGCCGATTCAACGGTGAAGGAAAAAATAATATTATCCCCCCTACTTGGACCATAGTGATAATAATTGACAGTATCCACCCACTCTATCTTATAGTCTTTCAAAACAATGGCTTTATACGGGTCATGAAGCTCCGCCCCCACATAGTACTGCCGCCCGAAGGCTTTGGTATCCCCGGTTACAAATGCGCGAATATAACGGTAGCGTTCATCATAGCAGCTGATACCGAGCTTTTCCCAATCCCGATAATCGGTGATAATGGTGGTTGTGCGCTCGGGATAGCGGGCTAAAAATTCTTCCACCACCTCATTTAAACAAAAGTAGATGCACCCGTTAAGATAGAAGGGGGTAAGGTCATAGCGTCGCTTTATTTCATCATTCGGGCTGCCATTATTTAGGATAAGGGAGGGTAAAATTCTTCCTTCTTCTTTGTAATAATGATCAAAATATTTTACATTCAGGGGACGGGCGTAGGGCTTGTTGATTAAACCCTTTGGGATAAAGATACAATTTGGGTATTCAGGATTTGAGCGATAGATGCTGCCAAATTCGTAATCCTCGATTTTAGGCGCGTTTTCTACCTGCTTATCCAGCATAAATTGAACTGAGTCAATCGGAACATAGGCACCGCTCTCCACCGGATAGATGCTTGCGTTCATTGTCAGAGACAACTTAAAGGCCTGAACGGCACATTCAAGAACCAGCTCTTCGCTGAGCTCAAGCCCGTGATTAAGGGTGGCGTAAATCCACGGCGCCAGGCTGTCCTTTATCTGCTCTTCAAAATTTTCTATTTCCTCCCCGTCTTTAGGATATGTCAGAACAACATTTGCATCCGAAAGAATCGTCGGGTTATTCGACTTTATAGGCGTATTTGTCACAGGTGATGAGGTTGTTTCCGCCTCGGCGGTTGTATATGCTGATGTTGTGTCTCTTTCCTCTTCCGACTCACAGGCGGTTAATAAAAACAAGGCAAGCAAGCTAAGAGCCATGACAGATCGGATATGCTTTCTCATACAAACCCCCATCCTAAAAATATAATTACAGATTTATTGTAGAACACAATATATTATTTGTCAACATATTTTAGACCGCCCTCGTGGGGCAATTACTTTTCCCTGTTAAGGTGGGAAGCCGCGATTCATGCTCACTCTCCGCAAACAAAGCCCCCTAAGACCCACGGGTCCTAGGAGGCTAGAAAATTGCTATCGACTTAAAACAGTGCTTAAAAAGGCACGGAGACGCTCGGTTTTCGGCGCTTTAAAGAGAATATCGGGAGCACCCTCTTCAGCAATAATGCCGTCATCCATAAAGATAACGCGATCGGATACATCATGGGCAAAGCTCATCTCATGGGTAACAATAATCATGGTTATGTGCTCCTTTGCCAGATCGCGAATAACCGAAAGCACCTCTCCGGTAAGCTCCGGGTCAAGGGCGCTTGTCGGCTCGTCAAAGCAGAGAATCTGCGGATTTAGAGCCAGAGCACGGGCAATAGCCACCCGCTGCTGCTGACCTCCCGACAACTCACAGGGGTAGTTTTCCAATTTATCAGAAAGCCCCACCCGATCAATAATTGCCCGGGCATCCTCTTCGATCTGAGCGTAAATTTGCTTTTTGTTTTGCTTAAATCCGGGTCTTGACTTTGCCAGAAGCTTCACAGCAAGTGAGACATTTTCAAGTACATTGTATTGAGGGAACAGATTAAACGATTGAAAAACAAGCCCCATCATCAATTGATTCTGCCGCTTTTCCTCAAGGGTATGAGGTTTTTCCACGTCAGCGTCAAAGATAGTTTTACCGTTTACAAGGATTCTGCCCTTCTCTGCCGTCTCAAGAAAGTTGATACAACGGAGCAAGGTGGTTTTTCCGCTGCCCGATGATCCGATAATGGACAAAACCTCTCCCTTGTTCAGTGAGAAATTGATACCCTTCAGCACCGGAGTCTTTCCGTAACACTTTTCTAATTCTTGAACTTCAAGTATCGGCATGGTAATTATCCTTTGTAATAATCTAATTTTTTCTCTAAGTAACCAAAGATAAGGGTCAGAACTCCACAGAAGATAAGGTAGAAGACACCGGTATAAAAGAGAGGCCATATGTATCCTATAGTAACATAATCCTGCGCGGCACGAATAAGCTCGCCAACGGCAATAATCCTAGCAAGGGATGTATCCTTAACAAGGGTGATTATTTCGTTGCTCATCGGCGGCAGGATACGCTTGATTATCTGGAGCAGAACAACCTTGAAAAAGATCTGAGTCTTAGTCATTCCCAGAACCTGACCGGCCTCATACTGACCTTTTGGGATACTCTCTATCCCTCCTCGATAGATCTCAGAAAAATAGGCAGCATAATTTATGACAAAGGCGATCAAAAGGGCTGTCATTCTCGACTTCACCGGCGTGTCGAACAATAGCCCCGGCACATAAAAGACCGTGATAATCTGAAGCATCAAGGGGGTGCCGCGAATGATCCAGACAAACACCTTTGTCAGCCATCTGAGAGGAGTAAAGCGCGACATCGAGCCAAAGGATATGATTAACCCCAGCGGAAGAGACATTACCAGAGTTAAAACGAAGATCAGGCAGGTGGTGCTGAATCCCTCAAGAAGACTTAATGTTACCCGTATAAACATGATTTATTCATCCTCATTGCAAGTGTAATAAAGCTCCCGAAAAGTAAGAGCCAACTGATTCAGCACGAGATGCATTATGCTGATCATAAACAGTACAAGCAGCCAACCCACAGGATGTCAAAGCAAATCCCACGAGTTGGCTTGCTATCAAATGCTTGTCAATATATGTCGAACTAATTATATCTTCCGTTACGCTTATTTCAAGCTGTCGGCAAGCTCGTCGGTAAGGTTGTATTTTTCAGCAATTTCAGCAAGTTTGCCGTTATCCGCAAGCTTCTGGATTGCGGCATTTACCTTTTCAAGGGTAACCTTGCTGCCCTTTCTGAAGCCGATGGCATACTCCTCAGGGGCAAGCTCAACCCCTTCAACAATCATCAAGTCCTCATAACTGGTGCCTTCACCGATTGTAGCCTTTGCCATAACATAGTCGATAATTCCGACGTCGCTATTACCCGATGCCACCTCGACGAGAACGGAGGACTGATAATCCATGCCGTTGTACTTATTATCCTTAATTACACTGTTCGTCTGGAAGGCCTTCTCGCCTGCCGATTTCACTTCGGCGGCAAAGCTTGCATCCTTCATATCCTCGATAGTCTTGTAAATGTCGGCATTGGATTTCTTAATGACGGCAACCTGCTTGTTGACAAGGTAAGAAACGGTGAAATCCACCTGCTCTTTTCTCTCATCATCTACAGTAAAACCGTTCCAGATACAGTCTATGGTTTTATCGTTGAGGTCGAGAATCTTTGCTTCCCAATCAATTTCTTGAAACACGGGGGTAAGACCAAGCTCTGCGCAAACAGCCTTGGCAAATTCGGTGTCAAAGCCTACAAGCTCGCCGTTTTCCTCATAGTTCATCGGCTGATAGATGGTATAGCCTATAACCAGCTTTCCCTTTTCCTGAAGGTAGTCCCAATCCTCCTTCTTTGAGCCGCAACCTGCAAACATTGAAAGACAAACAAATATCATCAGTATCGATGCAATGATTTTTTTCATGGTCAATCTCCTTAATTAACTTTTTGTATTAACAGTTTATCACATTAGTAAGCTAAAGTCAAGGAAAACTCTGTGAGTTTTTTAACCAAACAATTCAATGTTATCAGGTTCTTTTTTAGGCAAAATGCATATCACGATGGGACAACCGGTCGATTCGTGCTTGCAAAGCTTCATTTATTATACTAATAAATCACATAAATTGCAAGAGAATTTCCGGTCAATTTCTTCCACCGTCTCACCGGACACGCTTTTTCGGGAAAAGGGGGTTATTCGCTGTTTTTATATACGTTTTTATACCTGCCCGGAGTTGTTCCTTTAAATTTGCGAAAGGTTTTGATAAAATAGCTCAAATCATTAAATCCGCAACTGAAAGCCGCATCAGAAATTGTTCTGTCAGGCTCTGAAAGCATCTCGCACGCCCGCTCTATCCGATAATAATTCAGGTACTCGATAGGGGAGCGCCGGCTCATCTGCCTGAAAAAGCGGCAGAAATATTTCGGGGACATACCGGCAGCCTCTGCCAGCTCCGCAAGAGAAAGGGGCTCGGCATAGCGGCTCTCAATCAACTTAAGCACTTCTTTAAACCGGCGGATATGGGGTGTGTCGGCCCAAGCGCTATCCTCATGCTTATATAACCCCCGATCTAAAATCACACCAAAAAGCTGATATAGAACACCAATACTAATCAGCCGATATCCCTCCGGCCGGTGCCGCATTCCGTTAAAAAGTAGGGCGGCGCCGTCAAGCAAAGCTTTGTTCTCCTCATCATGGGCATGGAAAATCAAAAACTCGCTAATGGTTTTTCCGGTAAGCGCCTTTTTGAATTGAGGATTAAAAAGGGTCTGCATATCAAAAACGATGCACTCATAGATACATTCCTTAGGATATCCGCCATGCAGCATCCCTCCGGGCATCAGAATCAGATCCCCTTCCCTTGCTGTCAGGGACTTTCCGTTCAGCACCATGTAAAATTCCCCGATTAAGATTCTGATCAGCTCATACTCAACATGCCAATGATAGGGCATCGCATATCTCGGATGACCGGGCTGCAAATAATGATATTCGCACGGAAAATCAAAGGTTCCTCTGGGTTTGTTCTCGTGATAATCGCTTATTTTCATGCAAGCCCCTCCCTCTCTAATATATTTTCAATATAAATTATCCTAACAAAATGTTATAATTATGGCTTTTATACTAAAAAAGTGAATTTCGTTATATACCATGATACAATAAAACAAGAAAAAAAGCAATTGCCAAGCTATAATAAATATAGGATAAAAATTTATTATACGGCATAATTAAAACAAAGATATGAAAGGAGATCGTTATGAGTAAAAACAGACTTATTGGTGAATATCCTGTTATAGGCATCCGCCCGACAATTGACGGACGCCGGGGCGCTCTCAATGTTCGCGGCTCCCTTGAGGAACAGACCATGGCAATGGCGAAGGCAGCAGCAAAGCTGTTTGAAGAAAACCTTCGCTACTCCAACGGCGAGCCGGTAAAGGTGGTCATCGCTGATACAACCATCAGTCGTGTCGCCGAGGCGGCTGCCTGTGCCGCAAAATTCAAGAAGGAAAATGTCGATATCACATTAACGGTTACCCCCTGCTGGTGTTACGGCTCCGAGACAATGGACATGGATCCCATGACTATAAAAGGGGTATGGGGCTTTAACGGGACCGAAAGACCGGGCGCCGTCTACCTTGCGGCAGTGCTTGCCACCCATGCGCAAAAGGGCTTGCCCGCCTTCGGCATATACGGTCATGACGTACAGGATGCCGACGATACCGAAATTCCCGAGGACGTAAAGGAAAAGCTGCTTCGCTTTGGTCGCGCCGCCGTCGCCGTCGCAACGATGCGCGGAAAATCATATCTGCAAATCGGTTCGGTCTGCATGGGAATCGGCGGATCGATCATTGATCCGAACTTTATTGAAGAGTATCTCGGCATGAGAGTCGAATCGGTTGACGAGGTTGAGATCATCAGAAGAATGACTGAGGAAATTTACGACAAAGATGAATATGAAAAGGCCATTACCTGGACCCGGGCGCGCTGCAAAGAGGGGTTTGACAAAAATCCGGAATGGCTGCAAAAAACCAGAGAACAAAAAGATGCCGACTGGGAATTTGTCGTTAAGATGATGCTGATCATTAAAGATCTCATGAACGGAAATGACAAGCTCCCCAAGGGCTGCGAAGAGGAAATGCTGGGGCATAACGCCATCGCGGCAGGCTTTCAGGGGCAGCGGCAATGGACCGACTTCTACCCGAACTGCGATTTTCCCGAGTCGATGCTCAATACTTCCTTTGACTGGAACGGCGCCAGAGAGCCATATATTCTTGCCACCGAAAATGATGTACTTAACGGTATCAGCATGCTTATAATGAAGCTGCTTACCAACCGCGCACAGATCTTTGCCGATGTCCGTACTTACTGGAGCCCTGAGGCCGTCAAAAAAGCCACCGGCTATACCTTAGAGGGGCGTGCGATGGAGTCGGGCGGAATTATTCATCTGATAAATTCGGGTGCTGCCTGTCTTGATGCCAGCGGTGCCTCACGGGATGACGCAGGAAACGCCGTCATCAAGCCGTGGTATGAGGTGACCGAGTCGGATATTGATGCTATGCTATCAGCCACAACCTGGAACCCTGCCGACAGCGGCTATTTCCGCGGAGGCGGCTATTCCTCCCGCTTTGTAACCATGGCCGAAATGCCCTGTACCATGATCCGCATAAACCTGGTAAAGGGTCTCGGTCCGGTTATTCAAATCGCCGAAGGCTATACGGTAAAGCTCCCTGAGGAGGTTTCAGACAAGCTCTGGAAGAGAACCGACTACACCTGGCCGTGCACATGGTTCGCACCGCGCACCACCGGCAAGGGCACCTTCAAAACAGCCTATGATGTGATGAACAACTGGGGAGCCAACCACGGTGCCATCAGCTACGGTCACATCGGCGCCGACCTTATCACCCTCTGCTCGATGCTGAGAATCCCCGTCTGCATGCATAATGTTCCTGAGGAAAAGATTTTCAGACCGGCGGCATGGAACGCCTTCGGTATGGATAAAGAGGGACAGGATTACAGAGCCTGCGCCGCCTACGGTCCCCTTTACAAGTAATATTTTCTGACAATTTGATTATCATATTATAAAAAGCACCGCCTATCTGCCGACATCAAATGACAGCCGCAGATAGGTTTTCTGCAAGAGGGATTGACGGTACTAAAAATACCGATGAAAGTGGGAATGCATGGAAAGTTTTGAATGCAGTGACGGATGTCTGAACGACATTTATAATACTGCTGCTTATACCTGCCATTTGAATATGCAGACTATGCTTTGGGATGGTATCAAGCGTGATCGTCTTGTTTGGGTGGGGGATACCCACCCGGAGATATTGGCAATCCGTATACTGTTCGGAAACAACGAATTAGTCTGGCAGAATCGATGAACTTCCTGAAGAAGGGAAAAAATATATCCGAACTCAACAGAACTCTTTATTTAAAACAGAAAAACCTTGTTTTCTTGCGAAAACAAGGTTTTTCTGTCATCTTTTTTATTGAGTTTTATATTTTCCGAACTGAAACCATATCAAATATTTTGGCAATATCCGGCGCATGCGGAGGATTGGTTCCTGGGGTAAGGCAGGCGGCGCTTCCGAATGCTACGGCACTTTTAAGCTTATCCTTTATGCCAAGACCTGATAGCTCCGCGGATATAAAACCCGCAATGCTGCTGTCACCTGCGCCGATTGTCGATACCGCTTCGATTTCGGGTGGGACAGCCAGATACGTCTCTCCTGCTTTGCATAAAAGCATACCCTGCTTTCCGAGGCTCACCAGTACATTTTCTATACCTGATTCTGAAAACTGTTTCGCACCTTCGATTATGTCTGAAATGTTTTCGACCTTTTTGCCGAGATACATCTCGATTTCTTCTTCGTTCGGCTTTATCATCCAAGGGCGGATATGAAGCAGATCGTCTTTAGATAACGAGCGGGAGTCCGCAACAATTCTTGCTTCCAAGTGTTTAATCTTTTCCAGAAAAGCATAAACAGAATGGATCGAAATACCTTTCGGAAGACTTCCCGTAAAGGTCACAATCGTATTCTTCTCGATTTGCGGAGAAATCTGTTCAAAAACCCCGTCAAGAAGTTTATCTTCGGCGGTAAAACCCGCAAAGCTGATTCTTGTCTCGCCGCAGTTTTCGGAGTGTACAGTAATATTTTCTCTGATTCTTCCCTCAAGGCGGATTTCCTTATACGCAATTCCGTCCTTGTCGAGAAAATCGCAGTATTCGCCCGCATTCTGAGATCCCGTAACGATTAAAGCAAGATTCTCGGTTTCCGAGACTTTCAATGCCCGCGAAATGTTTACCCCTTTTCCTGCGGCATCGATTGAGAGAATTTCGGCAAGACACTCCTTACCGGGATAAAATCCTTTTACAAAGCAATGCCTATCAAAAGCGGTGGAAAGCGTAAGCGTTATTACTTTCAAAGCTGTTTCCTCACCTGGGTATTATATTTTCGGAGCGTTTTCAAGAAGATATTTCTCAGCTTCCGCACACCACAAACCGCCGTTTTTCTTCACAATTGCGGCAAGTTCTTTCCACAGCGGATCAGTGTTTCCAAGTGCTTCAAGTTCGTCGATTGCCACAAGCGGAATGTCAAGTGCCGAGTAGCAGACTTTTTTTGCTCCGCTCGGCTTTTCCATTGCAAATACAGCGTCTTTCAAAGCGGGAAGTCCGAGTATGTGCGAAACAAGTGCCCCGCAGTTTATCTTACCCTGTTCGATAAGTCTTATTGTATCGACGGTATCTTCGGGTATGCTTCCCGCACTGCCGACAACGTGAATTCCATCATAATGAACGCGATAAAGATTGAGTGATCCCTGCATATCTTTAACAGCTGGGCCTGCAAAAAAGTTTATGCAGCCGTCCACGCGGCAAATTTTTTCAGCCATAGTGAAGAGTTCCGGTACGGGTACCATAACAAAAACGTCGTCAAAGCCGCCGTCGGATATTGATATTAGAGTTTTTACAGGGTCGTCATACTCAGAGGTGTTAAGATATGTAAGCTCACAGCCCTTTACCTTTGCAGCTTCGGGTGAGCACATTCTTTTCGCGTAATCAAGCCGCTCCTGATTTATGTCGGTGACAACTATCTGAGAAACTCCGGCATAACCTATACCAAGCTCAACCGCTCCTATTCCCATAGGCCCGGCTCCGCCGAGAATGGCAAGTCTGCCGCCTTTCTTTGCTCCGTCAGTGCGTATGTAATTTGTATAATCGGTGTGATAAAACGCTTTGAATCCACGCAGAATGCATCCGAGCGCTTCAACAAGTGAGCCGGAAAAGAAGCTGTCTCCCTCAAAAGGTATAAGACAACCGCGTTCAAGCACAATTTCCGGTATAATCGCATAAACTGTGTTTCCGCCGATGTACTGATAGGAATATCCCGGGTCGTATCCCGATTCAAGCTTAAGCGCCGGCTGTATTACCGCACGCTGACCTTCGCGCCACTTTCCTTTGAGATTTTTACCGACGTTTATTATCTCTCCGCACATTTCGTGACCGATAATTATAGGTTTTTCGGCTATATCCGGCGGTACTCGCTTGTGAGCGGTGCCCTGTTTTACTGCTTTATATGTGGAAGCGCAGAGAGAATCGCTAATGACTCTCATCAGAATCTCGTTTTCGGTAATCTCCGGCAACTCAAAAGTTTCAAGCCTTAAGTCCATAGCGCCGTAAAGTCTTACTGCCGTGGTTTTCATATTATTCTCCTTGACTAATGTTATATTTCTGATATAATTAAATCACAATATTCGCAATAAATCAACTACAGCCGCAAATGTTTATAAATAATCACAATATATAGTGAAAATAATCAAGAACAATCACAAAGGAAAACGAAAGAATGTTTGTTAAGGAGAGACAGAGACTCATACTTGAATATCTTGAGAAACGCCCCGACATAAAGATAAAAGAACTTGCCGAATTGCTTCACGTAAGTGAGCCGACCATCAGGCGTGATTATACCGAACTTCACAACCGGGGAATTATAACGAAAATTTACGGCGGTGCAATACTTAATAAGGGAGCACCGGATAAAGAGATACCTTTTTTGCTTCGCGCCAACGAAAAAAGCGTCCCGAAAGCAATTATCGGACGGAAAGCCGCAAATCTTGTTTCGGACGGAATGGTGATTATGCTTGACGGCTCCACAAGCGCATATCACATTGTGCCTTATCTTTCTCAGCTCAAGGATCTGATTGTTATAACCAGCGGCGCGAAGACTGCGGTAGCACTTGCAGAAGCAAATATAAATACTTATTGCACCGGAGGATATATGCTGATTCACTCTTTCTCGTATGTCGGGGAGCCTGCGGAAAAATTCATACAGGGACTCAATGCCGATATTTTATTCTTCTCCTGCCACGGGCTTGACGAGCGGGGAATGATGAGTGACCCGGCAAAAGATGAGTCAAACCTCAGAAAAGCAATGTTCAATTCATGTGCAAAAAAATATCTTCTGTGCGACAGCAGTAAATTCGGAAAAACCTATCTTCACAATATTGGAAATGTTAAAGATATTGACGGTATAATCAGTGAGAAGGAGTTGCCTGAAAATATCGCAAAGCTTCTTCGGAAAAAGACTTGAAATGTACATAATCGAATTCAGTTTGTTATTAAATATAGTAAATTATTTTGATTGTTGAAGTTTATTGTGCGCTATGTTATAATTTTTATTGAAATTTTTTTACTTTTTTGGAGGGACGCAATGTTTTTATCTCTCGACTGCGTGCGTGAAATTACTTTCGGAGCGCTTGAAATAACGGTGAGTAACGACGGATTTTTCGTTTTTCATCGCATGACAAAAGAACTATACAAAGCTTATCAGAATAATGAAGGATCTTTGCTTAGATGCTATGCAACTTCCGGTGTGAAATTCGATTTTTTTACAGACTTCTCTTACTTAAAATTTGATTTCAGAATTAAAGAAGGCTCAAGCCGTAATTTCTATTATTTTGATATTTACACCGACGGCATAATGACGGGGCATTATGGCGAGAGTGACATGTGGATAAAAAACGGAGAGATAAAAATTGAGCTTCCCGAAGGGCGCCACAGAGTTACTGTTTATTTTCCATGTCTTGCCGCTGCAGAGCTTCGCAATATCAGCCTTTCCGACGGTTCGGAAATAACTCCGGCTAAAAAAAAGTTGAAAATGCTGTGTGTAGGAGACTCTATAACCCAAGGCTATGATGCCGAGTATCCGTCGCTCTGTTATGCAAATTTTATTGCAGATGAATTTAACGCAGACATGGTAAATCAGGCGATAGGCGGAGACCGCTTTAACCCTGAACATATAGACGCAAATATGAGTTTTTCGCCGGATATTATCACTGTTGCATACGGAACTAATGATTGGTCGGGCGCAACAAGGGAAAATTTTGAGCGGAATCTGACCGGCTATTTTGCAAAACTTGCGGAACATTTCTCAAAATCAAAAATATTTGTTATTACTCCTATATGGAGAGCTGACGGCAATCGGGTAACAAAACTCGGTACATTTGATGAGGCATGCGCAATGATCGACGCCGAAGCTTCGAAGTACAAAAATATTACTGTTATTGACGGCACAAAACTTACCCCTAGAGTTAATGCATTTTATTCTGATCTCCGGCTACATCCGAACGATATGGGATACGCAATATACTCAAAAAATCTAATAGCAGAGCTAAGAAAATATATTTGAAATATTCATAGTTTGGAGAGCAAAGACTGATGCTTAAAGTTTAAAGCATAAAGCAAAAATCCAGATTTTTCATAGCAGATAACCGAATCATTTCCTGCGGATTAAAAACACGGGATATCGCGATATACTGTTATATCTGTAAACATATCAATTCTGAAACCAATGTCGTACTACCCAGCAGAAGATAAATATATAGCAGAAGAAACTTACTTTGAAACCGAATCCGGCAGAAAAAAATTTGAGAAATGGAAAAAAAAGAAAGAAATCACCGAAGCTACAGGTAGTAAATTGACTAAGAAATAAAACAACGAGGCACAATAAACTCAAACAGTTTACTGTGCCTCGATTTAATATTCACAGTCTTCTTGCCACATTTGGCAGATAAAAAACAAATCCGAACGCCTTATCTATGATAAAGTTGTTCGGATACGTCTTATTTGGTGACCCGTAGGGGAATCGAACCCCTGTTACCGCCGTGAAAGGGCGGTGTCTTAACCGCTTGACCAACGGGCCGAATAATGCCGTAAAAAAACGGCTGGTAGCGGAAGTTGGATTTGAACCAACGACCTGTCGGGTATGAACCGAATGCTCTAGCCTCTGAGCTATTCCGCCGCACTCTAAATGCCTGACCATTATAGCATGATAAACCCTGTTTGTCAATACTATTTTTTTATTTATTAAATTCTTTGACAATTAACCACAAAATATGCCCGTTTCTACCCACACATTTGATCTTATTGTACCAATTGCCCGAAAATGCAATTTTATTAAAATTTCCTGCATATCGATTTTGCAGGATTCTCCGACCCTGCGTTATTAAAGAGCCATACAAAGCGCGATACACAAAAAGTGAAAAAATTTAATTTTGATATTGTGTTTTCGAGTATAATATAGTATAATTATAAACTGAATACCCCAATTTTTGAAATATTTTATTTTTTAAATTGCAAAAAGGCGTAATTTTATCTTATTTTCGCAATTTAACAATAAAAAATCAAAAAATATAAAAAATCTGACAAAAGGAGGGCAATATGGCTCATATTCCGATCAGCAGTCTTTTCCGCGACCCCAATACCTATTCCGGGAAAACTGTCGCGGTCGCCGGTTGGGTACGCTCCATTCGCGCAAGCAATGCCTTCGGCTTTATCGAGCTTTCGGACGGGAGTATTTTCAGCAATCTGCAGGTGGTTCTCGAAGCAGACGTCCTTGACAACTATAAAGAAATCGCCCGGCAAAATGTCGGCTGCGGGCTATCAGTCAAGGGAACGGTTATCCTCACTCCCGATGCGCAGCAGCCTCTTGAGCTTCGGGCAAGCAGCGTTGTAATCGAAGGAAGATCCACGCCCGACTTCCCCCTTCAAAAGAAAAGGCACAGCTTTGAGTTTCTGCGTACCATTGCGCATCTTCGCCCTCGCACCAACACCTTCAGCGCCGTCTTTCGCGTGCGTTCGGCGGCCTCCTTTGCCATCCACCGTTTCTTTTATGAACGTGGCTTTATATATGTTCACACCCCGATCATCACCTCAAGCGACTGTGAAGGTGCGGGAGAGATGTTTCGGGTAACCGTCCTTGACATTAACAATCCCCCAAGGCAGGAGGACGGCACGGTCGATTATTCATGTGATTTTTTCGGACAGCAGGCAGGGCTTACCGTCTCCGGTCAGCTTAATGCCGAATGCTTCGCAATGGCATATTCCAAGGTCTACACCTTCGGTCCGACCTTTCGGGCCGAAAAATCCAACACGACACGTCATGCCGCCGAGTTTTGGATGATAGAGCCTGAGATTGCCTTTGCAGATCTTAATGACGATATGCGGCTGGCCGAAGAAATGATCAAATATATAGTTGACTTTGTGATGAAGGAATGTCCCCGGGATATCGATTTCTTTAACAAATTTGTCGACAAAAACCTCATCACCCGCCTTGAAAACCTGGTTTCCAGCGACTTTGCCCGAATCACCTACACCGAGGCGATTTACCTCCTTGTCAAAAGCGGTCAATCCTTTGAATATCCGGCAAGATGGGGAGCCGATCTCCAGACCGAGCATGAACGCTATCTTTCCGAAAAGGTGTTTGAAAGACCGGTCTTTGTCACCGACTATCCCCGGGATATCAAGGCTTTTTATATGCGGCTTAACAACGATCAGAAAACCGTTGCCGCCATGGATCTTCTTGTGCCGGGAGTGGGAGAACTTATCGGCGGATCCCAGCGCGAGGAGAGATACGACCTGCTGCTCGACAGCATACGCCGGTTAAACCTGTCCCCCGACGATTATAAATGGTATCTTGACCTGCGCAAATACGGAGGGGTCAAGCACGCCGGATTTGGTCTCGGGTTCGAGCGTCTTATTATGTATATCACCGGTATGCAGAATATTCGCGATGTTGCGGCCTTCCCAAGAACTTTTGGATCAGCTGAGTATTAAAAAACAAAATTACGTGTATATTACTAAGGAGAACTATTAATAATGGGTTACAATAAAAAGAGCAATGCCGAGCTTTTAGCATTAAAGGAGGAGCTTGCCGCCCAATATGCAGCCTATAAGGCGAGCGGAGCAAAGCTTGATCTCTCAAGAGGAAAACCCGAAACGGGTCAATTGGATATATCAAACGAGCTGCTGACTAACATGACGGGGGACGGGGATTATATATCGACTGACGGGTTTGACTGCCGCAACTACGGCATTTTAGACGGTCTGCCCGAGATGAAAAGGATCTTTTCCGATCTTTTGGGCATCCCTGCCGAGAACATCATCATCGGCGGCAACTCCAGCTTGAATTTAATGTACGACTCCATTGCCCGCTTCATGATTTACGGTGTCCTTGACCAAACACCATGGGCAAAGCTTGACAAGATTCGCTTTCTCTGTCCATCCCCCGGCTATGACCGGCATTTTGCCATACTTGAGTCAATGGGGATTGAAATGATCCCGATTACACTTAACAGCGACGGACCGGATATGGATACCGTTGAGCGACTTGTTTCCTCTGACGAGTCGATAAAGGGCATTTTCTGCGTACCGAAATACAGTAACCCCACCGGCATTACCTACAGCGACGCAACGGTAACCCGCCTCGCCTCCATGTCCACAAAAGCAAAGGACTTTGTTATTATGTGGGACAATGCCTACGCCCTGCACGACCTGTACGAGGAGGGGGACGTCCTTCTGGACATTTTATCCGAATCGGCAAGGTTCGGCAACGAAGACAGAGTTCTTTACTTCACCTCAACATCGAAAATCACCCTGCCGGGCGCCGGTATTTCCATGCTTGCATCGGGCAAGCGCATGATTGACAAAATAAAACAGCTTATCGGTGTGCAAACAATCGGATATGATAAAATTAATCAGCTAAGACATGTTAAATTCCTGAAAGATGCCGACAATGTACGCCAAATCATGAAAATGCATGCCGCAATCCTGCGTCCCAAATTCAATTTTGCCCTCAAATCTCTTAAGGAGCAGCTCGACGGGCTCGGCATTGCGGAATGGAGCTATCCCCGGGGCGGCTATTTTATAAGCCTTGACACCATGGACGGCTGCGCTACCCTTGTTTGGAACCTGGCAAAAGAGGCGGGTGTGACCCTGACTAACGTCGGCGCCACCTTCCCCTACGGCAAGGATCCCCGGGATCGCAACCTTCGTCTTGCGCCTACTTACCCGTCCTGCGAGGAGCTAAAGCTCATTATGGATATTCTCTGCTGCTGCATCAAGCTTGCATCTGTGGAAAAACTGCTTGCCAAACAACGTTAATCAATTCCGGCTGTTATCAGTCTTTAGGTAAATTCATTTCAATTTCAGCCCGGCAGCACACACCTCCCAAAAATCGGTTGTTTAATTTATCGAAATAATTCGAGAAAGGTTTTGCTTATGAAAAATAGCACCTTACCAAAAGCGGCTGCCATCGGTCTTGTGGTTGCAGTTATACATTTTATTCTGTTTTTTATCGGGGTTCGTTTTGTCCTCCAAAATGATATCGACTGGAAGCACATCCTCTCTAATGCCGTACTGTCCCTTATCATTGGCGCCATTTCCTTCGCCCTCTATTTGCCGCGAATAAAATTCGGCTTTTATATCTTTATCGCCGGAATTGCGGTATCATTTGCCTTCATGTTTTCAATTTTCAGCGAAAGAGCAGACGGTTGGGCAGACCTTGCCGGACTTATGACCTACTTTTTGATAGACCTTATTGCCCTCATTTGCGCCGTGGCAACTCTAATCATTGTTTTTATTGTAAAAAAATTGAGAATGAAAAATGATTTCCCCACAGATGAGAGTGCAACCAAGCAATAATCCTGCCAATACCTTAGAATAAAGCCGATCATAATAGTAATAAAAAAGCCTTGTCTGTGACCCCGGGGTCACAGACAAGGCTTTTTTGCTAAAAATCTCTATTTGACAGAGTTTTTCGCAAGATAGAGCGCGTTGGAAAGGGCGGCAAAATCACCGCTTGACAGCCGCTCGCCCCGAACATCGGGGCGATGACCAAGGGTGGTTATAATCTCACCTATCGCCGCTTTTGTGAGCATCGGAAACAGATGTGAAATAGCATTTGACAGTGTTTTCCGCCGCTGTCCGAAGGCCGATTTTATTATCTCAAAGAAAAGGGAGGCATCCTTCAGCTCAAAAGGAGGAGCTTTGAAGCATTCAATGCGAATAACTGTGGAGCCCACCTTTGGAGCAGGCATAAAATTGCCGGCAGAGACTGCAAAAAGGCGTTTCGCCGTTCCGTAATAATTCAGCACGGCGGTAATAGCCCCATATTCGGGAGAGCCGGCGGAGGCACAAAGGCGGTCGGCTACCTCGGTCTGTATCATAACGGTTATATAGTCAAAGGGAATCCCGCTTTCAAGCAATTTCATCAAAATCGGGGTGGTGATATAATATGGAAGATTTGCGCAAACCGAAACCGGTGAAGCTCCGGTCTCCTTTTCAAGCAAAAGCTTAAGATCGGTTTTCATCACATCCTCATTAACAAGGATAACATTATCGCAATCAGCAAGGGTTTTTTTAAGAACCGGAATAAGCCCCTTGTCAATTTCAAGGGCGACAACCTTTTTATATCTCGATGCCAGCTCCCTTGTAAGCGAACCTATTCCCGGACCTATCTCCAAAATCACGCTTTCTCGCTCATCGCAGCAGGACTCCGCAATACGTGCCGGAATCGCAGGATTGATCAAAAAATTCTGCCCGTAATCCTTGCGAAAGGCGATCTGATATTCCTCCATTAACTGCCTGATAGTGCGAGGGCTGCACAAGTCCATAAGTATCATTTCCCCCTTGACAAATTTAGTCCATCATAGTATAATAACCAGTGTTGACAACTTTTATAAGTTGCTATAATAGCTTATTATAGCATATGCTCACCCCTTTGACAAGGAAAACAGATTATTACAGAATTACGCTGGAGTAGCTCAGTTGGTAGAGCAGCTGATTCGTAATCAGCAGGTCGCGTGTTCGAGTCACGTCTTCAGCTCCAAACACCCCGCCTTATTTGTACCGATTGTAAGCTGCACAATAAAAGACAGCACAAACAATCACCTCTGCAGATAGTATTCAAGTTTCACACCGACTGACCTCGTTTTTCAAACGGGGTCAGCTTTGTTTTCGACACCATATCATCATATTTTTACTTGATTTTCGACATTTGTCGTGATACAATTTAAATAAACTCCTCCATTTTTGAAAGGTGTATTAGTATGAGTGGAATCATAGGTTTTACCGGACAAATCGATCACAGAGAAACAATTCTTCGCAAAATGGCCGACCGAATCGTTCACCGCGGGCCTGACGAATACGGCTTTCACATCTGGGGAGAATCCGACTCAGATTCAATCGCCCTCGGAGTCAGGATTCACAATGTTTCCTCCTCTCTCTCTGCTGACAACGGACCGGTATATAGCAATGACGGCTCTCTGGTTATTGTCCTTGACGGTAGAATCTATAATCTTAACGAACTGAAAGACGAACTTGCCTCCCGCAATCACAGCTTTATAACCGGCAGCGATGCCGAGATTATCCTTCATGGCTATGAGGAATATGGCAAGGCTATCGCCGGTCGGCTGCGGGGTATGTTCGCCTTTGTGATATGGGACAAGCGCAACAATACTCTCTTCGGCGCACGGGATCACTTTGGCATGAAGCACTTATATTATACCGTTACCGATAGGGGAAATTTACTTTTCGGATCTGAGATCAAGAGCTTTCTCGAACACCCCGAATTCAAAAAGCAGGTAAACGAAAACGCATTGAGACCCTACCTTACCCTTCAATATTCGGCAACCGAAGAAACCTTTTTCAAAGGAACATATAAGCTGCCGCCGGCGCACACCTTCACCTTCCATAATGGAAAACTATACAAGGAACGCTACTGGGACATTGATTTTTCAACCAAAACCACCCTCTCCTATGATGAGTGCGTAGAGAGACTTGAGGAGCTGGTTCGTGAATCTGTCAAATCCCATGGGCAAAGCGGTTCTACCGTTGCTTCTTTTTTATCGGGGGGAGTCGATTCCAGTTATATTACAGCGATACTGAAGCCGCAAGACACTTTTTCGGTAGGTTTTGATGAGGAGCGTTTTGACGAAACGAACGAGGCTAAGGCCTTATCCGAGCATCTGGGAATAAGCCACCATATCAGGCATCTCACCGCTGAGCAATGCTTCAGCGCCTTCCCGAAAATTCAGTATCATATGGATGAGCCGCAGTCAAATCCTTCCTCCGTTCCGCTGTATTTTTTGGCGCAGCTTGCCTCGGAGCAGGTTTCTGTCGTTTTATCCGGCGAAGGCGCGGACGAAATATTCGGCGGCTACGCATGGTATGACGAGTCCCCTTTAATGCGCAAATACAAGAGATTACCCGGCTCTTTGCGCCGGGTTGCCGCCTCTGTTGCCGAAGCTCTCCCGTATTTTAAGGGTAGAGAGCTGATAATTCGCAGCAGCGGCGTGCCTGAGAATTATTTTGTCGGACAGGCCTATATCTTTTCGGATAAGGAAGTCCTTCGCATTCTGAAGCCTAAATATCAAAAGGGGCTTTCGGTAAAGGAGCTTACCGCTCCGATTTATGCAAGGGCACAGGGACTTTGCGAGCTTGAAAAAAAGCAATATTTAGATATCCACCTGTGGGTTCCCGGCGACATTCTTCTAAAGGCGGACAAAATGTGCATGGCTCACTCTCTCGAGGTTCGGGCACCCTATTTGGACCGACTCATTTTTGAAGCGGGGGCAACCCTTCCCCCCGCTTACAAGCTGGACGGAACCTACACAAAAGCCATTCTCCGCACAGCGGCTAATAAAACTCTGCCCGACGCATGGGCAACCCGACCGAAAAAGGGATTCCCCGTCCCTATCCGCAAGTGGCTTGCCGAGGACAAATTCTACAGTATCGTAAAAACTGCCTTTGAATCGGATGTGGCAGACGAATATTTTGACCGGGCTGCCTTGATAAAGCTGCTTGATGACCATAAGAGCGGAAGGGCAAACAATGCACGCAAAATATGGACGCTCTATACCTTTCTCGTGTGGCATATGCAATTTTTCAGCTAAATCGACAGGCTCTCATAAAAAGCGCCGCACAAAAGCTATAGCCTTCCACCCCTTGCGCTGCCACATATCCAAATCTTCAAATCTTCATTACAGAAAAACAGCAAAAACATCAAAAGGACAATAAATCCCAATGAATGAAAACATTATCCCTGTACTTATCGGCGCCGACCTGAATTGCTACAACATTGCGCGCGCCTTTCATGAAAGGTACGGCGTTAAATCTTATGCTTTTGGTCGGTACATACTTTCGGCAATCAAATTTTCAAAAATTATAAAATTCACCGCCAACCCAAACATCGATGATGAAAAGGTTATGATAGAGGTTCTCCTTGATTTTGCCGCCGCCCATAAAGGCCGCAAACTGATTCTGTTCGGCTGCACCGACTATTACGCAACGGCTATTGCCCGATGCCGGGATCAGCTTACCGACTACATCATTCCTTATCCCGACGCAACTCTTCAGCCCATGATGCTGGGAAAATCCGAATTTTACAATCTTTGCGACAAATACGGCATTCCCTATCCGGCAACCGTTATATTGCATGAGGCGGTTGACGAGGGGGCTCTGTCCGAAGAAGCTCTTGGATTTCCCTATCCTATCATTATCAAGCCCTCGTCAAGCATTGAATATTGGAAATACACCTTTGACGGAATGAAAAAGATATACAGCGCAAAGAATCCGGCAGAAGCCGTGCAAATTATAAATAGAATCTATAAGCACGGCTACTCCGAACCGATGATATTACAGGAGATGATCACCGGCGGCGATTCCTATATGCGGGTATTAACCACTTTTTCCGACCAAAGGGGAAAGGTGCGCGCCGTCTGCCTCGGTCATACCTTGCTTGAGGAGCACACCCCAAAGGGGCTTGGCAATCATTCTGCGATTATCACCGAATCCGCATCAGAGTTTCCTCTCACCGATAAAATCATTAAGATGCTTGAGGATCTCGGCTATACCGGTTATGCAAACTTTGATATTAAGCTTAATGCCGGCTCGACCGACGACTACCGCGTATTTGAGATAAATATGCGGCAGGGGCGAAGCAACTACTATCTTACCGCGGCCGGACTAAATGTTGCCGCTCTCGCCACCGAAATCTATGACGACGAGGGGGAGGATATCCACATATGTGACAGGGAAATCTTCTGGCATCACGTGCCAAAATCGATAGTCTATAAATACACCGAGGACAGTGAGCTTATCCGCAAGGCTCGCACCCTTGCCAAAAGCAAGAGCAGCCGTTCCTCCCTATGGTATCGATATGATTTTCAACTCAATCCGTTGCGGTTTTTATGTGTTATTGAGCATTTAAGACGCCAGCATAAGAAATACAAAACCTATTATCCTAAAAAAAGCTAGAAAAAACCAACGTTCTCAAGGACTGAGTTTGGTCCTTGAGAACGCTGGCTTAATATTCAAGGAATAATGCTTTTACAAACCGGTTTTTTCACCTAAATCAGAGGGCTGCTCTTCCTCCTTCTTTTCCGATTCCGGTATGTCCGGCAAATCGGACACAGCAATTTTCTGGACTTTGACCTCTTTCGACACCTTTTGGAAGATGCCGAAAACACCCAGCCCGGCAAAAAGAAGTCCCATCAGAATATTTTGAATAAAGGACGCAACATATTCGCTGTTTTCCTTAAAACTCAGATAAATCAAGAAAGGAATGTCGATCAGCTCAGCCCCGTATCCTTCACCGCCGAGAATAAGAATATACAATATTTGCTCTCGCTTTTTGTATAAAAAGCAATGTTTTGTCTGCACCCCCGCTTATTATCCTTGCCATACTCCCACCCCGAAGCATATTAAAGCCGTAAAACACAGCCATGAGGTATACTTTTCTCATGGCTGTGTTTGTTTGATTCAAGGATTATTAATAATAACTTTCCGTATAATAATACTCTTCAAGTCGATATATAGCGGGAGGAAGATCATCGTCGTCAAAATCCTTCAAAGTCACGGTTACGGCATAACCGACATAATCCTTATATTTCTCTCCATAGTCATTGACTTCTTCTTGTTCCACATGAATATTAATAATCGCATAGTTGTCATCAAATTCCATAGGGGCGTCAACCATGTAGTCAAGCAAAAATTGTGCAACTTCCTGATAGGACTCCTCACTCATATAGCTATAGGGCGATCCATATTGAATATGCTGTTTGGTTTCAGAGTCATAGCGGAACAAGGTAACTCCCAGGGCTGTTTTTGCGTCTTTGTTGTTTGCCAAGATGTCCTTAACAATTTGAACATTACCCTTCTGATACTCATATAAGGCCTTGCAAAAGAGAGTATAGGATTCGGGCATGAGAGATTGTATAATCGGAATGCGAACATGGTATGTTTTAGAACCTACCCGCGTTTGAACACCGACCTGTGCTCTCAAAGCGTCCCTTTCGCTAGCCATATTGACCTTTTGATACCATTCTACAAAGTCAGCAGTTTTAAGCTCCTCTTTCATTTTCGCATAGATCTCGGCAGCTTTTTTCCCGTCGATATGGGCGGCATCGGTTTGTACATAAACGGTGTTCGCTATCTCCTCAGGGAGAGTCATCCAAAGCTTTTTGTAGTCCTCGTTGTCCTCGATTGCCTTTAAAATAGTGTCCCATTTACTCAACGGAACAAAAATCGAGCGATATTTCTCCCCGCGGGCTGTCTTTATTTTAAATGTGGAAAAATTATATCCTTCACCATCTCCTTTAGACGGCGAATTATAAATGTAATAATAATCCCTTGGTCTTGCCTTAAAGGTATCAACACAATCGGCAAGGCTGTCCGCCACAATAGAAATGACTTCCTTTTCCTTCAGCTCAACAGAGGAATTCTGCATCCTCGCATAGTCCGAAAAGGATAACACACCCCATCCTCCGTAATATCCTCCGTAAAAATTATCCGATACAAGATAAACACTTTTAACAGAAGACGCCGAGGGCAGATAATTAAGCTGGGATGCATGAATGGCAGCCATCGCCCCGTAGAGCCCGAAGTTCAGCGCGGCAACAATGGCAAGGGCGGGAATGGCGCGAAGCAGGTTTTTCCACCTCTTTGTGGTGATAATCTCATAGGTAAAGTACATTACAAGAGCGATAATATAGAGAACCACATAGCCGAATACTTCCTGATACCGGTCATAGCGTGAGGCGAACATTACCGCAATAATGATCGAGCAAATGGTCATGGTAACAGTGATGCGATATACCGCCTGCAAAAAGCGGTTGGGCGCCGAACGAGACGCGCTCTCGCTTTTCCTGTAGTAGAACAAAACAGCCGCCAAAACAAGGTAGATCAAAGCTAAGATGCCCGTGTAAACCATAGCCTTAGTTCCGGTTAGCATCTGAGGGACATCGACTTCCTGACCGCCAAACATCATAGTAAAGATACCAAACACCGTGCCGGTCACCGCATTGTATTCATTGGACAAGAGGGGGAGCAGATGACCGCTTGGCACCATGGGAAGCACACTCAAAATGGAGGAATTGACAATGGTTATAACAAAGCGCGGGAGGAAAATAATAAGTCCGGAAAGGACGACATTGGTAAAAGCCGTTCCCGAAAGGGTCATGGCAATGGCCACCGAGGCTATCGCCAGCACACTTGCGACAAAGCTGTTGATCGCAAGCATAAACAGGGGCCCATAAAGCAGGGTAAAGTACTTCATCAAAATCAAATGAGCGATAACCGACAAAAGGGTTGTTCCCACAATTATAAAGATCACCCATGCCAGAATCGAGCAGATAAAGCTGATGTAAAGGCACAATCTTGTATGGGGAATAGAGTGATAGAAGTCGGAGGTGTTTCTTTTATTTAAAAACCCGAACAAAAGCAAGGTCATGGTAGGCGCAAAAATGCAAAACATCGTCACAAGCAGCGGATGAGCGGAAAAGGCATTAACACTCTGAATCATATATTCATCATAGGAATATCCCGGAGCGGAAACGATGGTAATCACCTTGCCAATCGGGATCAGGATGGCCTCAAGCCCTAAAATAACAAATGCAAGAATGGCGACAATACGCAGCTGCTTGATTCCCTCGCGAAACAATCCAAAACTGAAAATTTTCTTATTCATGACAAGTCTCTCCTTATTCAAGATTGAAGGAATAGCCGAGTGCTTCCATCTCATAAGTAAATACTTCTTCAAGAGAAAGGGGTAAAACGTCCAATATACTCGGATTCAATTCCTTTAGCTTTGCAACGGTCTCTTCCCTGCTTCCTCGTACAATCATATTAGAAACAGAGCCGTGCTTTACAAAATGCAGTATGTCGATCCCCTCGAAGCGGGAACGGTCATATTCATCCTGAAAAGCTATTTGTATCTTAAACTGGGCTGTTTTAAGGTGCTGAATATCGCTCTCCAACACAAGGCCACCCTTGTGAAGCAGCGCAAGCTGATCGCAGGTATCCTCCAGCTCCCGCAACGAATGAGAGGTAATGATAGCCGATGCCTTCCTCTCCATAACGTCTTGGCAGATAAGATTTTTCACATAGTTTCGAATAACGGGGTCAAGTCCGTCAAAGGTCTCATCAAAAAAGATGTAATCGGGCTTTGAGGAGATAGCTAAAATCGTAGCCGCCTGCCGGCGCATACCCTTCGAAAAAGTATTAGTCGACTTTTTAGGGTCAAGACCAAAAACCTCGGTCAGCTCCCTATATCGCTGACGGTCAAAGGAGGGAAAAATATCCTCATACATATCCGCCATGCGATTCATAGTGGCATTGTTCAAAAAGTACAGCTCATCGGGCACATAGGCAATGCGGCGTTTAATTTCGGGGTTATCCCAAACCGTCTCGCCGTCTATGGTAACCGAGCTGCCGTCCGCGCGGTAGACCCCTGCTATTATGCGCAAAAACGTCGATTTTCCCGCGCCGTTTGATCCCACCATGCCGTAAATACAACCGTCGGCAATAGTGCACGTGATATTCTCAAGCGCGGTAAACTCTTCAAACTTTTTTGTTAGGTTTTGTGCTTTAATCATAAATTCTGCAACCTCTCTTTCATCTGTCATGCTTTGTATAAGCCTTGTTTACACGCTGTAGTATTTCTTCCTTTGGAATGCCTGCCAATGCCATGTCTGCCAGAACCGCGCTAAGCTCGTCAAGCTTATCATATTTTGCTGCGGACACGATATCAAGGGCGTTCTCACAAACAAAATACCCCTTTCCCGGAACCGAATATATGATCCCCTGTGTATCAAGCTCGGAATATGCCTTGAGTATGGTATTAGGATTGATTGATAGCTGCAAAGATAGACTCCTGACAGAAGGTATTTGTTCCCCTGGCGCAATGGTGCCGTTGAGTATAAACTTCTCAAGTTGTTCCTTAATCTGTTCATACATGGGTGTTCGCGACATTGCATCGATCTGAAACATAGCACACCTCCCGTATTAACTGTTATATGTCTCATATAACACCTATATCATACCAAACACTATAGCGGTTGTCAATATGCTTTTTAAAAAAATTTTATATTTTTTGAGAAAAGCAATATAATTTTCATTTTAATATATTATTGCCCTAAAAATTTAATATGTTACTTGGAGTTTTAGGCCGACACCCTGCAAAACAGATTGGAGAGGATCCTCTGTCAGATATATATGAATATATTGAACAAACTTTGCATCTACCTTTTAGTAATATTTTTTTGGGTTTTTTTACCTGATTCGTACATTATGCATAAAAAAGTGTTCAAGTATTTTATCAATATATTGTTGTCTAAAAGATTGACATATACTACATAATGTGGTATCATGATTTACACAAGGAAACAAACAACAAGGAGCGCTTTTTAAAATGATCACCACAATAATTAAGAGAGACGGGCGTGAAGTTCCGTTCAATCTCGAAAAAATCAGCACCGCCATATATAAAGCACTCGAAGCTTCCGGCAATCCGGATCAGGTTCTTGCCTTTTCCCTTGCCGTCAAGACCGCCGAGCGAGTCGAGGACAAACTGACATCAACAGGCACCCCCCCGACCGTTGAAGAGATACAAAATACTGTGGAAAGAGTCCTGATTGAAGCCGAGCTGGTGGAGACCGCAAAGGCATATATTCTCTATCGTGCTGAGCGCACCCGCGCCCGGGAGATGAATAACCGCCTGATGAAAACCTATGAGGAAATAACCAACCGGGCATCGATTGAGAGCGATCTTAAGAGAGACAACGCAAACATCGACGGGGACACCGCCATGGGAACCATGCTCAAATATGGCTCTGAGGGTGCAAAAATCTTTAACGAGATATACATCCTCAAGCCGGATCATGCAGAAGCCCACAAGGCCGGAGATATTCACATCCACGATTTCGACTTTTACACCTTGACCACCACCTGCTGCCAAATCGACCTGCAAAAGCTCTTCCATAACGGATTTTCCACCGGGCACGGGTTTTTACGCGAGCCCAACGACATCTCCAGCTATTCTGCCCTTGCCTGCATTGCCATTCAGTCCAACCAGAACGACCAGCACGGTGGGCAAAGCATCCCAAACTTTGATTATTCCATGGCAGACGGCGTGCGCAAGACCTACGCCCGCCGCTATAAAGAGAATCTTATAAAGGCTTTGGAAGTACACCTTTTCGGAAAAGAGACGGCATCCGATGTTGCCGGTCTTATCAATACCACAGCCGCAAATATCGCTGCCGAATGTAATCTTATCCCCGTTCTTGCAGACGATAACGATTACAAAGCGGAAGAGCTCCGCCGCCTGTCTGCGTTTTTTGACAAAAACATAATTGCCGAGTGCCAAAAGCTGGCATCAAGCTACGCCTATAAAGAGACGGACAGGGCAACCTATCAATCGATGGAGGCCCTCATTCACAACCTTAACACCATGCACAGCCGTGCAGGCGCTCAGGTTCCCTTCAGCTCCATAAACTACGGAACGGACACCTCTCCCGAGGGCAGGATGGTCATGAAAAACATCCTTCTCGCTACGGAGGCCGGGCTTGGCTATGGCGAAACGGCTATTTTCCCTATCCAAATCTTCAAGGTCAAGGCAGGTATAAACTACAACAAGAGCGATCCTAACTACGATCTCTTCAAGCTGGCTTGTCGGGTCAGCGCACACCGCCTTTTCCCCAACTTCTCC
>JAAYQM010000055.1 GCA_012519315.1 Clostridiales bacterium
CGAAGGTTTTTAATCATTTTTTCTCCTTAACCCAAATTTCAGATCAGGGCTTCTGCATGGCGAATAACATGACAATTTATATTAACCGACACCGGCAGACCGGCAATATGGGTAGGCGCCTCCTCGATACTCACCGAAAGGGCGGTAATATCCCCCCCAAACCCTTGGGGTCCAATGCCGGTTTTATTAATCTCCCGAAGAATTTTCTCCTCAAGAGCGGCATATCGTTTATCCCTGTTTCTCTCATTAAGAGGGCGCAGCAGGGCATATTTGGCAAGATATGCCGAATACTCAAAATCGCCCCCGATACCGATTCCCACTGCAATGGGAGGACAAGGGTTGCTACCAGCGCGGCATACGGTATCCACCACAAAGCGGGCAATATCCTCCTCCCCCGCCGACGGGGTAAACATCTTAATGGCGCTCATATTCTCACTGCCAAATCCCTTCGGCGCGGCAATCAGGCGAATCTGATCCCCCTTTATATGCTTAATATATAGAATGGCGGGGGTATTGTCCCCACTATTTTTACGGGAATAAAGGGGATCTGAAACGATCGAGCAGCGCATTCCCCCCTCAAGGTAGGCACGGGCAACACCGCGGTTCACCGCCTCCTCAAGAGTTCCACCGATAAGATGCACATCGCAGCCAACCTCAGCAAAAACAATTGCCATGCCGGTGTCTTGGCAAATCGGGATATCAAGCTCTGCCGCCGCCTTTAGATTATCACTAAGACGATTGAGCACCACCCTACCGACAGGGGAGGTTTCCCTTTTTGCCCCGCTGGCAATGCTCTCTGCAACGTCGGCGGGGGGGGTATGATTCGCCTTGATAAAAAGAGCGCAGACAGCGTCCTCGACTTGCTTTATGTCTATTATGCGGATTTTCCCGTAATCGGTTTCGAGGTAGGTCATAATGTTATCCTTTCAGATAGGATTTTCAGACGTGGGCACCGTGCCCTGATAATCTACTCGTTCAATGATCCGTGCACCAGTCTTCCGTCCGAAAAGACGCAGCGCACCTTTGTCATAACATTGAGAGGATTCCCGTCAAAGATAACCAGATCGGCGTCCTTCCCCTCTCTGATAGAGCCGACACGATGGTCAATACCTAAGATCCTTGCGGGATTGATGGTAATTGCCCGGAAGGCATTATACTCATCCATCCCCGCCTTAACCGCTAAGGAGGCACACAGAGGAAGGTACTCTAAAGGTATCACCGGATGATCGGTGGTAAGTCCGATCGCCACCCCCGCCCGATCAAGGGCGCTGGGATTAGCAAAAGAAAGCTCACGCAATTCCGGCTTTGAGCGGTCGCAGAGATTGGGTCCGACAAAAACCCCAACCTCCTCCGATGCGATCTCGTCGGCAATCAGCCGCCCCTCAGTGCAATGTACCAGATTATACTTCAGGTTAAATTCCTTGGCAATGCGTATGGCGGTAAAGATATCATCCGCCCTGTGGGCATGAAAATGGGCAGGTATCTCCCTACGAATCACCGGAAGGAGAGCCTCGCATTTAAAATCAAATTCAGGCTCCTCACAGTCATCCACCCCGTCAGAAGCGGCATCTACCCTATCCAACGCCTCGGCATACTTCTTTGCCTTCATCAGAGCCTCCCGAATAAGAGAAACGGTTGCCATTCTCGTCTCTGGAGTCTGACTTTTCCCATGATAAACCCCCTTCGGATTCTCACCGAGGGCGAATTTCATGGCAGAGGGCGCCTTGATAACCATGTTGTCAATACGCACACCATGGGTTTTCACAATGCAAAACTGTCCGCCGATAGGATTCGCGCTGCCCGGTCCTATGGCAACACAGGTAATCCCTGCCCTCAGCGCCTCCCCAAAGCAGGGGTCCATGGCATTGATTCCGTCAATCCCCCGAAGCTGCGGAGTTATCGGGTCGTTCGTCTCGTTGCAGTCATCCCCCTCAAATGAAATGGCGTTTTCTATAATGCCGAGATGGGTGTGACCGTCAATAAAACCGGGAAACATATATCCGCCCCGCCCGTCGATAATCTCCCCTGAGAGACCGACAGGCTCCCCTTCCGAAACTCGGGTTATCTTCCCGTTTTCAATACAAATGTATCCATTTTCGATAATACCGTAGTCGTCCATGGTATAAAGCTTTAAATTCTTTATAATCACTGTTTTGTCCATTCCTTGTCTATGTTTGTATCTATTACAAAGGGTGACGGCCTGTCCGTCCTCCCTCGATATTCTCGCATATCACCCCACCGGATCCTCCCTCTTTTCCAATCGTCTCCTATCATGAAATAATCGTAAAATGACTTTATATAATGATATAAAGCATTTTACGATTAAAAAAAGACATAGGGACAGCCGCGTTTATCCATGCTATCCTTCTTGCAGGGTTCAATTCAGCAAATCATTATAAAACAAAATTTCCTCCGGGCGGCACAAATTCAGCCTTTCCCGGGCAACTTTGGCAACATATTCATCATCAAAGGGCATTTCCAACTCATTTTGCAGTTTTTCGATCCGGGCATGCCCGGCCTCAATCTCTCTTTTGAGGGCATCCCTCATCTCACGCAGCTCGTTAAATCGCAGCTGCATACTTATAATGGTATACAGAATAATCCCAATAAAAAACACAACACCAATCTTAACAAAAGCATTGGAGCTACTGCGGCTGTTATTCATATCGCATACCACCCTTCAAGCAGTTTTCGGCAATTCAATCACCCAAAAAGCCCTCTATTGCGCCGGACAACGTCTCCTGTCTGAGCCTTTTTGACCAATACAGGGAGGAAAGTCTATGTAGGATGCTGCGTACCCCACAGCAAATAAGGGTAAAAATCCAGCTAAAGAAGCGCCGGATCATTCTCGCCGAATAAATAGCGGGCACATAAATAAAATACCACACATAGGAGAGCATCGCTCGGATAAAAAAGGCGATAAACTCGGAGCAGAGCATAACGATACGCCCTAACGTATTATAGTAAACAAAAAACCCGACCATAAGCCCGAAAAGGGCAAACCAGCGTATCTGACCATAATTTGCATGATAGATAAAAACGGTCACCACAACGCCGGCGAAAACAAAAAACATAATATCCTGCACAAAGATTATCCCATCCCTGCAAAGCCGCATACCCGCTCTTATTTTTCGACGCAAGGGGGAGGGCGGTCTTTTGCGGGCATCAATCAGGGGAAGGCGGATGGTCTTTAGCATCCTCACTGTCCTGTGGGCATACTCCACCCCCAACATGACCCGGTGTATTCGAATAATATCATAGACCATACCAAGCCCGCAGCCGATAATCAGAGAGTACAGAAGAATCAGCGATTGTCGAACCATGGAAACTTCCATCACGACACCGCCTATCTGAAAACCTTTGACCAGAAGCCGCTCTTTTCCTTCGACGGCGACTCAAAATAGAAAATACCACTGACAACCCCCTCCACCGAGAGATCGCCTCTGTCGATATTGAGATGAACGATATGTAGATTCTTTCCCTCAATCGCCATGGTACCTTGGGGGGTGGTCAGAGTAATATTGGCATCGTCAAAGCTGAGAACCTCGCTCACACCGGTGATATCCAGCTTTGACCGGTTGATCATATTCAGGGTATGATTCGCGGTAGCATTGCCTGCAGACGGCGATGGATGCATATTCATAGGGGATCCTCCTGATATTAATACTTGGGAACAAATCCCGTATATTTATATGCAGACAACACCCTGTCTATGACACCGCCGGGGACAAGAATAGAGGCGGCATCGCCTTTATTAATATGTCAAAGAAGAACCTCATACATCTCGGCGGCATCCTTTTTTCGTGTGCTGTCCTTGATGTTCAGCACACGGACAGCCAGCCGACGCTCTCCAAAAAAAACCTCGATAACGTCATTCTCCCGAACCTGATAAGAGGCCTTCGCAACCTTTCCGTTTACCCGCACATGGGAGGCATCGCAGGCTTCGTTTGCCACCGTTCGCCGCTTAATAATGCGGGAAACCTTTAAAAATTTGTCAAGGCGCATATATCTTATCGTCCTCCTTAATAAGCCGGGAAATAGGTAAAAACCTACAAACAAATCGTACGGACCAAAAGCAGGCTGTCTCAGCCTCGGAACACAAGAAAAGCAGGAATATCAATTCCCCAAATTAGAAAAGCAGAAGCCCGCTGCCTCCGCCGGTTAATATTAATCGGCGGAGGAGCCGACGGGCTAAGCGATTGTTAAAATCGAAACTCGCCGAGCACTCGGTAGGCAATTATTTTTTATTGAGGCTCTCTTTAATAGCCTTGCCGGCTGTAAAAGCGGGATATTTTGATGCAGGAATGGTGATGGTAGCGCCTGTCTGGGGATTTCTACCGATTCTCTCGCTTCTCTCTTTTACCTCGAAGGTGCCAAATCCAACGAGCTGAACCTTTTCGCCGCTTATCAGGGCATTTTCGATAGAAGAAATAACAGCATTAACAGCAAGCTCGGCATCTTTCTTCTTAAAATTAGTCTCCTTGGCAACTGCTTCAATTAATTGAGATTTGTTCATAACACTTTTACCTTTCCTATATTTTTTTTAAAATATGAATCTATATTAAATCCGCTCACAATGCCATAAAAGCTAAAATCACAATAGCTCAAAGGCAGTGACGCAGGATTTATATACCGTGCAAGAAGCCTTGATAACACAAGGCTTGTACAATACTCTTACATGGCTTAGTATATCATCATTTTTTAAATATATCAAGTGTTTTTTTTTATTTTTTTCGCTTACTTATTGAGTTTTTCCCATTTTTCGCCCATTTTAATCCTATCCCAAAGGGAATCCATCTCCTCAAGACTCATTTTTGCCAACTCACGCCCTTCGTAGGCAGCCCTCTTTTCAATTTTTTCAAACCTGCATATAAACTTATCGGTCGCGCGGTTAAGGGCAGCCTCGCCGTCCACACCCGCCTTGCGGGCAAGATTGACAACGGCGAAAAGCAGATCACCGATCTCCTCATCAAGTCCTGTCGAAGACTCACCCTCCCCTTTTGCCAACAGCTCTCTTACCTCCTCCAGCTCCTCGTACACCTTGCTCATCGCACCCTCGGCATCAGGGAAATCGAAGCCTACCTTAGCAGCGTTTTTCCCCACCTTTGCGGCGCGCATAAGTGCGGGCAGCATAAAGGGAACCGAGCGAAGGTTGGAGGTCACCGTCTCCCGGCTCTTCTCTTTCTGTTTGATTTTTTCCCAATTTTGCAGCACCGCCTCGCTGGTTTTGGCGGTAACGTCGGCAAAAATGTGAGGATGACGGGAGATGAGCTTTGCACAGATATCGTTTGCCACATCGTGAATGTCGAAATTTCCCAGCTCCTCCTCCATCCGGGCGTGAAAAACCACCTGGAGAAGCACATCTCCAAGCTCCTCACGCAGAAGTTTTATATCATCGGTATCAATCGCCTCGATAACCTCATAGGTTTCCTCAATAAAATTATTGCGAATACTCTTGTGATCCTGCTCTCTGTCCCAGGGACAGCCCTCCTCCGAGCGGAGAATTGCCATAATGGTAACAAGATCGGAAAAATCGTAGCGTTCTTTTTTGAGAAGTGTTTTTATATCCATTTTTTACGAAAACTCCTTGTTTTATGCATCTGAGCGTCCCTCTACATCAGTCTCATACGATGCAGCGCCGAATAAATCCTCTGGCCCTTCGGAAGGAGAAGAACCTCCTCCTTCGAGATGCCTCTGATGAGGAAAATTGTCACAAAATAAACAAAGGCAGCCGCAACTATGGCAAGAAGGGTTACAAGCCTTCCCGCCCCCATGATCCTTTCCAGCAGATAGTATGTACCCATCGCTGATACGGCCGCGAGAACAGCCGCAATAAGGGGGCGCAGAAACATCTTTTTCACCGAAGGGATGACCCCGGTATATTTTGCGATAAAATAGAAGTTTATTACCGTCACCGTAATATAGCACAGAAGGGTGCCGATAGGGGCGCCATACATACCAACCTTAGGGTTGCTGATGAGTATAGAGCTTGTAACAAGCTTTACAGCAGCACCGATAACCATTGACCAAATAGGCAGGGCTGGCTTTTTATAGGACTGGAGAATGGCGTTTGTAATAGCGATAAGCCCCACAAAGAAAACGGCAAGGGCCAAAATCGAGAGAAGGGGCGCTCCGATCTCTACCGAGGCCGGATCAAAGAAGAGGCTGAGAATCGGACCTGCCATCACCGACATACCAAGAGCACAGGGCAAGGCGATAATAGCCGTCGTTTTAATGGAGGAGAGCATCACCGTCTTTGCCCGGGTCATATGCTTGTTGGTGAGAAGGGCGGTAAGCATCGGCACAATCGAATAGGAAATGGGGTAGATCAAAACCGGTGGCAGATTAAACATCGGCACCGCCAAGGTGGTGTAATTGCCGTAAAGGGCGGCCGCCGCCTCCTGTGTAAGCCCGTTTGCCTGAAGGGCACGGGAGACGATAGCGACGTCAATAACGTTAGCAAGGCTCATAACCGAGGAGCTAATGGTGACGGGGAAGGCGATGCGCACCAGCCGATCCATGATATTTCCCCTTGAATCAAGGGGCATATTATCGCTGTCTGCATGGGCATACTCGGCATTGTATTTCCGTTCCCTGAAAAACAGCTTTGTAAGCGCAAGATAGATAGTGCCCGCCGCCACACCGATAGTCAGCCCCAGCATGGCAAAGGCTGCCACAACAGGCAGCGAATAGCCTTGTGAAATAGCCCACAGTGCCAGCATAATACCGATAAAGAGCTTGCCCAAGGCCTCTAAAAGCTGAGACACGGCAATCGGGAGCATATTCTGATAGCCCTGAAAATAACCCCGCCAAGCGCTGGCGATACAGATCAAAAACAGGGTAGGAGCGCAGGCAACAATGCAGTAATAGACATTTTCGGTGTCGATAAACTCGGCAAGACCTCGGGCTCCGAAGAGCATAACAGACATACCCAGAAGACCTATGGTGAAAAACAGGGTCATAGACAGGCGGTAAATGCGCCTGACCTGACGAAAATTTCCCTTCGCCCGATTTTCCGAAACCATTATGGATACCGCCAAGGGCAGACCGGCGGTGGAAATCATGTAAAAGAAGGCATAAATCTGATATGCCGAGTTGAAATAACCCATCCCCTCGTTGCCGAGGTGCTTTTGCATGGGAATTTTGAAGAAAAGCCCGATCAGCTTAACAATAATGTTGGTTATTGTTAGAATCAGCACCCCGGAGAAAAAGAGATTGGTGCTCTTTTTTATACCGGCTCTGTCGGTATTTCCGGTTTTGCCGACTTTTCCGGTTTTGCCGCTGTCGCTTTGGTCAGAGATATAATTTTCTTTCACAGGTGCACCTGCCTTTACTTTTTGTCGGAAAAGGTCAGCACAGCCGGCGGATTATCCATTCCGTCATAGTAACGTGCCATGATCTTACCGAAATTGTATTTGACTTTTTCGATGTCGATGGTTTTAAACTCACCCTTTTCATAAAGAATCCTGCCATCTACCATAGTAAGCACCACATCCGACGCACCGGCACTATATACCAGAGTGCTGTAAAAATCGTAAGACGGAAGATTGTTCAGCGCCTCAAGATCGATCAATATAAGATCGGCAATCCCCCCTACACGAAGGGTGCCGCTGTCCGGTCTCTGCTGGGAAATCGCCCCGTTCTCGGTAGCAAGCCGCCATATCTCAGGCGCTTTTGTAATACCGGGCTGCCGCGATATCCCCTTATGAAGAATGGCGGCAAGGTGCATCTCCTTGAAGATATCAAGGGTGTTGTTTGAGGCGGCGCCGTCGGTGCCGAGGGCAACATTTACCCCGCTATCCAGCATCTTACGCAGGGGCATAACCCCGCTGCCAAGCTTAAGGTTGCTTGAGGGATTGTGTACTGCGGTTACCCCGCACTCCGCCATAAGGGCTATATCCTCATCGCTGACCCATACGCAATGGGCAGCCGACACAGGTGAATCAAAAACCCCCAAGGAGTGAAAAAACCGGGCAGGCGTCATGTTATGGCGGGCAATGCATTCGTTATGTTCTTTTTCGGTCTCGGACAGGTGCAGCTGAATGCCGTATCCGCCCTTTGCGGCATACTCGGCAACATAGGCAACGCTTTTTGCATTGTTGGTATATTCGGCATGGATCGCCATATCGATGCGTACCCGCCCGTCGGCAGCGCCGTGATAGGCATCGGCAAGGGCAATCAATTCACGCATACGCGCATCGACGCTCATATCTACATCAGGGTTAAAAGAAAGAATGGCACGCCCGATATTTGCCTTAATACCGCTCTCAATCACGCAATAGGCGGTCGCCTCACAAAGGGAATACATATCGGTAAAGGAGACAATCCCGTTTTTGAGCATCTCCGCAATGGCCAGCATTGAGCCAGCACGCACACTCTCATCAGTCAACAACTCCTCCGCCGGGAAGATGCGCTCGGAAAGCCACCGGTCAAGGGGAAGGTCCTCTCCGTATCCCCTAAAAAGGGTCATGGGGCTGTGGCAGTGGGCATTATAAAGTCCGGCGGCAAGCAGCTTGCCCCTGCCCTCGATTTGCCGATCAAACTGCCCCTGAGGACGCCTTTCACTGATTTCGGTGACAGTCTTATCGGTAACCGTCACATAATATTCCATCATAGGGTCAAATCCTCCCCGAGGGAGGAGTCTCACATTTTCAAATAGAATCTTCATCGTTTTTCCGTCCTTTTTTGTTTCGGAAGGTGATTGTCAAAGAGCTTTGGGTCATCTCCACGTCTCTGCTTTTGAAAAAAACTCTGTATATTTGCCAATCAAAGGCCCTCGATGACACCGGAAATCAATGACCTGAACCGGGTGCCGATAAGCCTGCCGGTCTCAAGAACCTCCTGCTCGGTAATGGCGGCGCCAGTAATGCCGGCGGCCATGTTGGAGACGCAGGAGATGCACAAGACCCGAATGCCGCACTGTGCGGCGGCAATAACCTCGGGCACCGTGGACATTCCCACCACATCGGCGCCGAGCAGCTTCAGCATTTTTATCTCGGCAGGAGTCTCATACTGAGGACCTCCCATATAGGCATAAACCCCGTCATAAAGGGAAAATCCCCCCTCCTTTGCCGTTTTGTGAGCCAGTGCCGCAAGAGAGCTGTCATACACACTTTGCATATCAAAAAATCGGACGCCGAACTGAGACAGATTCGGTCCCCGCAGCGGGGAGTCGGCAGTCAACTTTATATGATCCCGCACACAGACAAGATCCCCGGGGGTAAGACGGTCCGAAATACCGCCGGCGGCATTGGTGATAATCAGCTTTTTAATTCCCAAAAGCTTCATCACAAAAACGGGATAGGCGGTCTGCCACATTTCCCATCCCTCGTAATAGTGAAAGCGACCGTTCATGGCGAGGATTTTCTTACCGCGACACACCCCTGATACAAGCTCCCCCTTTTGATAGGAAACGGTGGAGACAGGGAAATTGGGGATATCGGCATATTTTAAAATCTTCATCTTCTCAAGCCCGTCGGCAAAATCTCCAAGCCCCGACCCGAGGATAACGGCGGCATCAAACTCCGCCCCCAGCTCCTCGCGGATGGCGTCCGCACTCTTTTGATAATCCTCAAAGCTACACTTATGTTTCATTAATTTTACCTTCCTTTGAAGCTGTCTCAACCGAGAAACTCACGATATACCGAATATTCGGGAATATAATCCCTGGATATTTCTTCTATATCATCAAAGCGCCGAACAATCGCCTGCGCCCGTTCATAATATTCGCTGTCTTTGTCGATAAGACCCAGTATTTCAATCAAATAGGGCTTGATAACCCCAAGCTCATAGGGCAAAAGGGAGTTCAGGATAATATCGCTGACATTCTCATAGGGGATGATGCTTACATCCTCGTTGGAACGCACGCTCTCCCAAATTTTAAAGGTAAACTCAGGTCTTGCGTTTCTGAAATTATAGTCCCGCACAAGCCGCCTGAAAAAGCGAATGTCAAAGCGGCTGAAACAGTCGCCGTCAAGATAGAGATCCTCGGCAACGCTGATATAAATGCTGATAAAAGGGTGAAGATTAAACAGATCGGTAATCTCAGGATAGACCGCCTGTATCCCCTCAAAGATAAAAAGATCCCTGTCCGAAATCTCGATTTCCTCATAGCCGGAGCGGGTTCCCGAGACAAAATCATAGCGGGGCAGCTTTACCCATCCGCCTTCAAAAATATCCTCTACACAAGCCTCAAGAGTGACAAGATCAATGGTATGGACCGAGTCATAGTCGATCTTCCCGCCCTCTGCCATCGACCGATTGTTGAGCACATCCCGATTGAGATAAAAATCATCTATCGAAATAATATGGACAATCTTCCCGTATTCGGTAAAAACACGGGTCAGCTTGTTTGCCGTTGTCGTCTTTCCCGAACAGGTAGGACCGGACAAGGTGATGATGCGCACATCGCTGTTTGCGGCAATTTTTTCGGTGGCGGCATCAAGCTGGGCCTCAAAGCGCGCCTCGCACTCGGCAACAAACCTGCGTTTCTCGTCCTCGTCTTTAAACTTTTTAATATTGGATACCATTCATTTTCCTCCGTCTTCGGCTGTGTTTATAGTCAAGAAAACTAGGAAACATCCGAAAGTTTTAAAAAATCTTTATCCCTTTTCTAAGGAGCTAATTAACCGGCACGCCGTTCTCCTCAAAAAAGGCAAGTATTTTGTCCCGCATGGAAAGGATGCCTGCCTCGGCATCCCCTGCCTGCAGCTTTTCAAAATCCCTTAGATATTCATATGGATATTTTGGCTTAAATATTCTTGTAATTTTACTTCCTCCCTCTTTCGGAGAACGATATTTTACAAGCTTTGTAACAGAGCCGGCGCCGGCAGCAAAGATGGTATGCAGCTCCTCCATCATGAAAATGTTGTACATACCCTCGGCGCCCTCCAGAGAATATCCCACATTTTCAAGATTGCCGACGGTGTTTTTCTGTCGGTACATATAATAGGGCTTGTACCCTGAGTTTCTTGTGCGCACTTGTGAATAGTCCACACTCTTCCACACCTCTCCCCCGGTAAGGGAATAGATATTGCTGCTGTTTTTAAGCACATCGGAGGATTTTTTCACACAGAAGGTATGTACCGTCAGATTATCCGGGCGAAGCTCGATTACCCGATCAATCGATTTTGAAAACTCGGCAAAGCTGTCCCCGGGAAGTCCCGCAATAAGATCGGTATTAATCCGGGAGATTCCCGAATTTTTTGCGATATCGAAGGCACGGAGAAAATCAAGGGCGGTATGCTTGCGTCCGATTGTCTCAAGCACCCCGTCGCACAGGCTCTGGGGATTGACGCTTATGCGGTTAATCCCGTATTTTTTGGCAATGGCCAGCTTCTCGGCGGTAATTGTGTCCGGTCGACCGGCCTCAAGGGTATATTCCATCAAATTGCTGACATCGGTATGCCGGGCAATGTGGGAAAGGAGGGTCTCCAGCTGCCTGTCGTCAAGAATGGTAGGCGTCCCCCCCCCGATATAGATTGTTGCCACCTGCATACCAAGCTCACGAATAAGAGAAAACACATGGTCAATATCCTTGTAAAGCATGAGAAGGTAGTCGTCAATAAGGGAGAGCAGCCGCTTTGACGTATAAGAGACAAAGGAACAATATGCGCAGCGTGACGGGCAAAATGGGATCGAAATGTAGACGCTGCACAAATTTTTCGGCAGTTTTTTGGTAAGTTTAATCTCTGCCGAAGCAATCGAGACGGCAAGAGCCGCCTTTTTCGGGTTGACAAAATACTCATCCCTGAAGATCTCTTTAATTTTCTGAACCCCAAGACCGTTAAGGAGATATTCGGAGGCAACCTTTGCAGGGCGAACTCCGGTTAAAATCCCCCAGGGAGGAGTAAAGCCGAAAAGCTCCTTGCCGGCGGCAAACATGGCAGAACCGGCGGCAATTTTTGCCGTTCGTTGGTCTGACCGCCCCCCCTTTTTCGCACTGCGAGTCATGCGGGCCTCCCTTCCCCTTGCCCTGATGACTGCCTCCGCGATAAACTCCTCCTCCTTCTCCTCAAGGGAGAGGAAAACCGATGGCATATTCTCGTCAGGCTCTTCCTTCTCGGAAAATTTAGCCCCCGGAAAAAAAATCATACATAGTGTTTGCACGTAATATTTATTTATATCCCCCACAACAGTCAATTTCATATGCAAACGTCACCGCTCTGCGGCATTTTCACCTCTTTTTAAAAATTTTACTGTCCAAAACAATGGTAACCGGACCGTCATTAAGCAGCTCAACCGCCATCTCGGCGCCAAACACGCCGGCCTCGGCGCTGCCCGTCTGCTCTTTCATATAGTCAAGAAAACTCTCAAACAATTCCCTTGCCCTCAACGGAGCTTCCGCCCCGAAAAAGTCGGGACGATTCCCCCCGCTGCAGTCGGCAAGTAAGGTAAAATTGGGAACGGTCAGAACCTTGCCGCCCACATCGGCGACCGATTTATTCATCTTTCCCTTTTCATCTTGAAAAATACGAAGCTTTAATATTTTTTCGCACATCATGCGGGCATCCTGCTCGGTATCCCCCCGGGCAATACCCAAAAGAACCAGCAGCCCCTTGTCACAGCGACCGGTAATCTGTCCGTCCACCGTCACCGATGCCCGACACACCCTTTGTATAACCGCCTTCATAAAAGCACCTTTCCTAACTTAACATCAAAACCGGATTATATTCATTTATCAGCTAAAGCCCCGCTCGATATGATAAACGCTGGGAATACTCTTCAGCTTTGACACAATAGATCGGTAGTGGCTGACGTTTTTGCAGCCGATGGTCAAATTAATGATGATGCTGTATTCCGATCGCTTTTGCGAGCTGATTTGCAGGATGGAAACCCGCATTTCGGCAAGGGCAGTGGTGATATCGGCAATCAGCCGAATGTTGTTCTCGGCATGAATCTGCACTCTGGCCTCATAAAGGCTGCCGTCTCCCTGATCGACAAATTCGTTCTCCCAGTGAGCCTCCAGCCATCTTTCGACATTCTGAGGGTTGGAGCGTCTGTTAATAAAGTTGGGGCAGTCCTGCTTGTGAATGGAAACACCGTAGCCCCGGGTAATAAATCCCACTATATCATCGCCGGGCAAGGGATTGCAGCATTTGGCAAACTTGATCATATAGCCGCTCTCCCCCTCCACCACAACGCCTCCGGTGAATCTCTGCAGCTTTGGTTTTGTGATCTTTACCTGATTTATATCAGTGATAAGCTGCTCCGATTCCTCCGGCTTAACAACTCGGTCAAACTCATCTCTCAGCTTGCCGATAATCTTAGTAACGGCAAGACCGCCGTAGCCGATGGTGTTGTACAGATCGTCCGCCTCTTGGATGCCCAGCCTCTTGGCAACATTGGTAACAATCTCATGCTTTTGCTGTTCGGTATAGCTGCGTCCGAAGCGCCGAAGCTCCCGGTCAATTTCATTCCTGCCGACAACAATGTTTTCGCTGCGCTTTTCCTTTTTAAACCACTGGCGTATCTTGTTCCTCGCCTCACCAGTCTTGACAATTTTTAGCCAGTCCCGGCTGGGTCCCTTTGCAGAGGGAGAGGTGAGGATCTCCACGATATCTCCCGTCTGCAGAATTTTATCAATCGGAACAATCATGCCGTTGATCTTGGCGCCGATCATCTTGTTTCCGATGGCCGAATGGATAGCATAGGCAAAGTCAATGGTGGTCGAGCCGAGAGGAAGGGCAATAACATCCCCCTTAGGGGTAAAAACAAAGGTCTCATCATGGAAAATATCTATTTTAAGGGAATGCATAAACTCATCGGGGTCACGGGTGTTGTCATCCGCTTCAATAAGCTTTGCAATCCAGCTGAGCTTATCGTCAATCTCCTCCTTGGAGCGTTCACCCGACTTATATTTCCAGTGGGCGGCAATACCGTATTCCGCCACATTATGCATCTCCCTTGTGCGTATCTGCACCTCAAAGGGGATCCCCCCACGCCCGATAACCGTTGTATGAAGGGACTGATACAAATTAGGCTTCGGAGTTGAAATGTAATCCTTAAACCGTCCGGGTACCGAGTTAAACATCTCGTGTATGATGCCGAGGACGGTATAGCACTCAAGCTCGGTCTTGACAATTATCCGGAGAGCATAAAAATCATAGATCTCGTCAAAGCTCTTGTTTTGATTGTACATTTTTCGGTAGATGCTGTATACCGTCTTGATTCTTCCCTCAAGGGTGAAGTTTATGTTGTTTTCGCTCAGCTTCGCCTCAACGCTTGCCCTTACATTTTCTATAAAATTAAGGTTTTGCCCGTATTTCCGCTCAATATCGCGGCGAACCTCCTCATATCCTATAGGATCAAGATAAATAAGGCTATGGTTTTCAAGCTCCTGCTTGATCCGCTGCATACCGAGACGATGAGCGAGAGGAGCATAGACATACATAGTCTCAAGGGCGATGGCACGGCGCTTTTCCTCCGCTTTGGCGGCGAGGGTGCGCATATTGTGCAGACGGTCGCACAGCTTGATGAAAATGACGCGAATATCCTTTGACATAGCCAAAAGCATTTTTCGCAGATTCTCTATATGAGCCTCCTCTTTGTCCTCAATCTGCATCTGGACAATCTTTGTAAGCCCGTCCACAAGCAAGGCCACCGCTTCCCCGAAATGCTTCTTGATATCCGAAAGATCAAGCTTATCCCTTGCATCCTCAATAGTATCGTGCAGAAGGGCGGCACAGATCGAGTCGGTATCAAGCTCAAGACCGGCAACAATCTCCGCAACGGCGATAGGATGAGAAATATATGCCTCCCCGCTGTTGCGAAACTGCCCGTCATGCACTTTTTTGGCATACAGATAGGCCGACTTGATTTTTTCGATATTGTAGGGCTTGCCGGTACTTTTCAGCATCTCAATCAAACGAGAAATTTCGCTGTACATATCCGCCAACCGATAAAAATTCCGCCGAAAAACCGCATTTTTAAAGCTTTTTAGCGGATTGTATTTCCTTTCGTTTAAAATTACCGACTAGTTGGTATCCGGGGCATTAGCCCGCAGTTTTTTGAGTATTTCTGACCTGTCAAGGTCGGTTTTAAATTTTGTATCAGAAATTGCAAACTGATAGACCTCTTCCGAAATTTCAGTGACATCGACGATATTCAATTCCTGCATAATCATAATGACAATTCTGAGCTTTATATAATTAAGGTTAACCGCTGCATCCCCCGTTTTAAGCCTTGACAGCAGGGCGCGGTGACTGATAATGCTCCGCCCCATGCGCAGCTCACGGCGAATAAAGGTGTAAACCACAACAAAATCGTCTCTATCGGGAACCACCGACTCCCCGGGAAGAATCGGGGCGCCTGCCAGAATCTCTTGCGTTCTGCTCTTCATTTCAAGCAGCTTTTCCTGTGTTTTTTGGGAGAGCCGTATATCACGGGCAATCATCTGTACGAGTTTTTGATTATTATATTCATTAATATCCAGGTTGAACAAAACATCAACATAATCGCCGACATAAAAATTCATCTCGGACTGAGGGAATGAAAAGCACATGGCAACCATGGCAGAGCCCCCTTGAGCCAGTACCAGCTTTGTATGCTTACCGGCGCTGATAGGCTGAACATCGGTGATAAGGGCCTCACGCATGATAAAAACGGGTGACGGGTTTGACACGCCGTAAGGCTCAAGCAGGCGTATCTCTTCCGCAAGCTGCATGCTGATCTCCTCCATCCGCAGCTCAAAATCTGCCTCGATGGTTGGTATCAGAAGATCCCTCGAATAATTTTTCTGTACATAATCATTGATTTTCTCACGGAAGAGCGACACCTTACCCCGTTCAAGGCTCAGACCTGCCGCAAGCTCATGCCCCCCGTAGCGTATCAAAAGATCGTCGCAGTGGACAAGGGCGTCCACAAGATTAATCCCCTTAACACTTCGCCCCGACCCCTTACCGATATCCGCATCAGAGGGGGTGTCCCCTACCGCCCCTTCAAAGGAAATCAGGATGGACGGAAGACCGAATTTTTCGGTAACTCTGGAGGAGACGATGCCGATAATTCCATGGTGCCAGTCGTCCGAATCAAGAACGATAACCGCGGCGCTGTCAAGATCATATTCCTTCTGTATTCTTTCATAAACCTGCTCGGCAATACGGTTTTCCTCGGTCTGTCTCTCCCGATTGATCTCGCAAAGCTCAAGGGAGATCTCCCGCGCCCTTTCCTTCGACTCGGTCAGGAAAAGCTCAACCGCCAGCTCGGCGCTGCTTATGCGCCCGGCGGCATTAATCCTCGGAGCAATGGTATATCCGATAAACACGGTGGTTATCTTCGTTTTTTTCCCAACCCTTCGCTGAGCGCCCCCTGCAGTTTTTGTATCGCACGTTCGGACAGAAGCGGCAAAAAGGGCGGAAAGCCCGATTCGCTTGGTATTTTCCATCATCTTAAGTCCAAAGCTGACAATAAGCCTGTTTTCATCCTTGACGGGCATTACATCGGCGATAGTGCCAAGGGCAACAAGGTCGGCATACTGCATGCAGATATCACGCACACAGTCCAGCCGGGACTTCCTCCCTAAGAGTCGCTTTTCCTCAAGGGCACAAACAAGCTTAAACACCACCCCTACCCCTGCCAGCTCCTTAAAAGGATAAGGGCAGTCGGGACGACAGGGATTGATAATGGCATAAGCATCAGGCAGCTCCCCCCGGCACTCATGGTGATCGGTGACAATCACGTCTACCCCAAGGGTTTTGGCATAATCAATCTCCTCATTGGCGGTAATTCCCGTATCAACGGTTATAATAAGGGTACACCCCTTTTGGGCAATCCGCTCGATGGCTGCCGCCGAAACGCCATACCCCTCACCGACGCGGTTTGGTATGTAGTAATCGACTTTACCCCCAATAGAACGGAGATAGAGACAAAGGGTGCTCACCGAGGTAACCCCATCCACGTCATAATCCCCGTAAATGGTAATCATTTCCCCATTTTCCACCGCCTGCAGAATCCGCACCGCACCCTTTTCCATGTCGACCATCAAGAAGGGGTCGTGCAAGTACTCGGTCTCCATACGGATGAAGCGCAACGCCTCTTCATATGTGTGATATCCCCTATTGACAAGAAGCCTTGCTGTGGGAAGCATCACCCCCAACGAATCTGCAATTTCCTTTGCGGCAGTAAGGGCTGCCTCACCGTCCCTCTCTCTTATAATCCATTTTTTTGTACATCTTTTCTTATTCATCGTGCCGGCCATGGCCTCGCCGGCAATCAGTCAGCGAAGCCTCCCTCCTTTATTATTCATATCGTCAGGCAGCCGATAAAATATTAAACGCCTGTGTGACCTATCAAAAACCGATTTCTAAGCTTCGTCATCATCCCCGACAAAGCCGACAATCGTAATATCATAGCGATTTTTCGCCCTCTTGTTCACGCTAAAATATATGACAACAAAGGTCAAAATAAAGCCTGCAAGCGAGAAAACATAGGGCAATACCAAAGAATCCCCGAAAAGTCCGGCGGCAAAATTTAAAGC
>JAAYQM010000056.1 GCA_012519315.1 Clostridiales bacterium
ATAATCCACAATGTTCGGGAAATATTCGATCATCAGTCGATTGGTCAGCTCGCCAAGAGGTGTGGGAAGAAGGGATTTGCCCTCACGCTTGACATAATCTCGGGCAATAATGGTTGTAATGATAGGTGTATAGGTACTCGGGCGACCAATCCCCTTTTCTTTAAGAAACTTTATCAGAGAGGCCTCGGTATAACGGGGAGGCGGCTCGGTAAAATGCTGAATCGGCTCAATATTCTGCGCCTTCATGCTGTCCCCCTCGTTTATCTCCGGGATACGAATGTTTTTCTCGTTATCGGGATCATTTTCCTTAGATTCCTCGTCAACACTTTCCTCATAGACGACCATATAACCCTGAAATTTTACGGTATAGCCGTTGGTGCGGAAGATGTATCCTCCCGATTCAAACTCGACAAGTATGGTGTTAAAAATTGCAGGTGCCATCTGGCTGGCAACAAAGCGCTCCCAAATCAGCTTATAAAGCCGATACTGATCGGATGTAAGAAACTTTCTTATTTGAAGGGGCTCGATATTGATATCCGAAGGACGAATTGCCTCATGGGCATCCTGAACGTTTTTGGATTTTTGAGCTTTAGGCGCTGCCGATACATATTCGTCTCCGTATTTTTCACGAATATATCCCTCTGCCGCATTCTGCGCCTCGCTTGCAACACGGGTTGAATCGGTACGCATATAGGTAATCAAACCCTGTACGCCGCCATACTCGCTTCCGAGATTTATACCCTCATACAGCTCCTGCGCAACCTTCATAATGCGCTGAGATTGAAACCCAAGCTTTTTCGACGCTTCCTGAAGCAGTGTCGAGGTAATAAAGGGTGGTGCCGGAGACTTTGTTCTTGTCCCCATTTTTATCGATTGAACAGTAAATTCCTTCCCCTCGATTGCATTCATTACTTGATTTGCGTCAGTGCTGTTCTCAAGCTTGATCTTTCCGTTTTTGTCACCGTAAAAATGCGTGAGGATATGGGAGTTGTCCGGGGCGCGGAGCTTTGCATCAATAGTCCAGTATTCCTTGGGAACGAAGGCTCTGATCTCGGCCTCCCGTTCAACAATAATACGGGTAGCAACCGACTGAACACGCCCGGCGGACAGACCGCTTTTCAGATTCTTCCAAAGGAAGGGGCTGAGCTTGTAGCCTACAATTCGGTCAAGAATACGCCTTGCTTGCTGGGAATTGACAAGATTAATATCAATCGCACGGGGATTCTTTATAGCATCTTTAACGGCGGTTTTTGTAACTTCGTTAAATGTTACGCGGCAAACTTTTTCCTCAGGAATGTCGAGTGCGATGGAAAGATGCCAGGATATCGCCTCTCCCTCACGGTCAGGGTCGGTTGCGAGAAAGACCTTGTTCGCCTTTTTCGCTTCCTTTTTTAGCGATTTGATCAAATCACCCTTACCGCGTATGTTTATATAATGAGCCGCGAAATCATTTTCGATATCAACACCAAGGCTGCTTTTCGGCAGATCGCGTACATGCCCTTTTGACGCAACCACCTTATAATTGCTGCCAAGATAACTCTTTATCGTATTGCCTTTTGCAGGCGACTCCACTATAACAAGATTTGCCATTTATCAATAATTGCCGACTATGTGACGGCATTTCCTTTCAACTCATTTTTTTACTGCTTTTTACTTTTGATATACTGCCCGCCGGGCAGGGCTGTAACAAGACCGCTTATCTCAAGCATAGTAAGCGCAGATGCAACCTCATGTACCTTAAAACCGTAACGAATAATCTCATCGATAGTTGCGGATTCTTCCTCAGGCATGCAGGAATACACCCTTGCCGAGCAGGCATCAAGCGTACCCAGTATCTCGGAAATCTTTGTGCTTTTAGATGACGATTTTTCCTTTGGCTGTTCTTCCTTTTCCTTTACTCTGACAGACCGAGTCTCTGATTTGTCATTAGTTACGGCAGATAAGGAAACGCCTGCAACCTTGATGCCCAGCTTTGAGGCTGCAGATGATGCCCTTTCATCGATGCTGCGCCGGTTTGAATAGTGATGGGCTGATTGTCCGATTGCCGCGATATTGATTTTAGACGGATAGAGAAACTGGTAAAGTTCAAGGATATCCTCGGCGCAGGTTACGATTCTTGCACCATTTTTTATGAGATGATTGGTTCCCTCGCTGTTGCTGACTCCTACCATGCCGGCAAGCGCAAACACTTCTCTGCCCTGATATGCGGCACAACGTGCAGTAATGAGAGAACCGCTTCTCATGTCCGCCTCAATTACCAAGGTTCCCTGACACAGACCGCTGATAATGCGGTTTCTCTCGGGAAAATTTCTCCTGCTCGGCGATGTGCCTGGGGGATATTCGCTGATAACAAGACCTTTTGAAATGATTTTTTTCATAAGATAGGCGTGCTCCGACGGATAAGCAATGTCAACCCCGCAACCGAGTACCGCAACGGTTCCCCCGCCTACATCAAGTGCGCCTGCCGCCGCCATGCTGTCCACGCCGAGTGCCATGCCGCTGACAACAACGGCTCCCCCGACGGTTAAATCCGCCCCCATAGTGTATGCCGATTTTTTGCCGTAATTACTCATTTTGCGAGTGCCGACAACAGCAATACAAACATTTTTGTCAAAGTCGCACCATCCTCCCCGATAATACAAAACAGCCGGTGCGTCTCTCAACTGCTTTAATCGGAGGGGATATTGCGGACTGCCGTATGGAACAATGCCGATATCAAGAATCGCGCAGGCATCGGCAACGGCAATAGCGTCATCTAAATCCTTGCTGCACAGTTTTTTTGCCAGGCCCTCGGTCATCCCGTGTACCTGAAGAATTTCATTCTCCGAGGCTCGATATACCCGGTATGGCGAGCCGAAATGATCAATCAACGGAGCATAGGCTCTGCTTGCAGGGCCGCAACACAAAGATAGCCAGATCCAATAAATTGTGTCCGTCATTTTAAGCACGCTCCTATTAAAAGACATTCTATCTTGATGTTTGACTTAACACCCACATAAAAACAGAGGCTGCAACAGAAGCGTTAAGGGACTCAGAATCATCCCGGATAGGGATAATTAAGCCGGAATTTGCAATTTGCATAATGTCAGGGGGAATCCCGTTTGCCTCGTTTCCAATGATAATGCAGTCTGAAGCACGCATTTGAAATCGGTCGAGAGAATAGCCGCTGCTATGGGGTGCGGCGGCAAAAATGCGCCGTCCCTGCGCCTTTAGTGATAAAATCGCCCCCTTAATATCATCGACAATGTCAAGCTTTTGCTTAAAAAGGGCGCCCATAGCACCTCGAACCGTCCGCTGAGTATGAATATCTGCACAGTCGCTGCTGAGAATCAGCCGATCTATGCCAAAGGCAACGGCACTTCTAATAATGGTACCCATATTTCCGGGGTCGCGAATCGAGGAGAGCAACATGATTTTTTCGTCAGGATCTATGCTTGTGGCATAATCTTCTTCTATTTTAATATACTTATGTAAAATGTCAAGATAGTTTATGATACAAATAATTCCCTCCGGCGACCTCTCAACGGTAATTTTATTAAAAGCAGACTCCGACAATACAACTACCCGAGTTTGCGCATAATCCGAAAGATCGGCTATTTTATCGGTGACAATCGCCAATAGTCGGGCTGAGGCGTCCTCGCGCAAAAAAATTGTCTCAATCGGCGCCCGACTTTCAACCGCCTCATAAAAAAGCTTAATACCATCGGTTAGAAAAAGCCTATGCATATCTCTATACTTTTTTTCCCTCAGACCGGCGGCTTTTACAACTGTTTCATTCTGTCTGCTTGTTATAATATCATCGTTTATAATCATTTTTATCAATTTCCCTGCCACAATCAAAATTTGTCAATACTCATTATTGTCAATATTTTCATTATATTATAACAAATTTTGAAATTAATAAAAGGACTATTTGTAAAATTTTTTATAAAGATTAAATTAAAAGGAAGCAAATACCCATGTAAAAAAATTCATGCAATCGAAAAAAACCCGGATTTCCGGGTTTTTGTTGGTTTAGAGAGATGCTTTTGCTTTTTCAACCAAAGCTGCAAAGGCCTCTTTATCAGAAACAGCAAGTTCAGCAAGCATCTTGCGGTTTAAGTTAATGCCGGCAAGCTTCAGGCCATGCATAAATGTTGAATAATTCATGCCGCAAACCTTAGCCTGGGCAGAAATGCGGGTAATCCACAAAGAGCGAAAATCGCGCTTCTTCAACTTACGACCGACAAAAGCATAGTTGCCGCTCTTCATTACGGCCTGCTTTGCCATCTTAAAATGCTTACTCTTGGCACCCCAATAGCCACGTGCGGCTTTAAGGACTTTCTTTCTTCTTTTGCGCGTCATAATTGCGCCTTTTACACGTGCCATATATATTACATCCTCCTAAATAATTCTAAAATTGGTAAAAGGTATGTGCGCCGACTGTCTTATTTTTGAATTAATGTTTTAATAGCCGGTGCCATTGATGTGCTGAGATATCCTCTCTTGCGCAAGGTTCTCTTACGCTTGGTAGTTTTATGACCAAGCTTATGGCGGCGGTGCTGATGATTAAGTTTCACCTTTCCGCTTCCGGTCAAAGAAAATCTTTTTGCAGAGGCTTTATGTGTCTTAATTTTTCCCATAATATCTTCCTGTTATCCTTTCAAGTATGATTGCGATTCGTTCTTTTGCATACAAGATTTTGTTGTTTAGCCATGTATCAATTAGTACAGCTATAGAAAAGCAACAAAAACGCTATTCCGAAAAGCACGAACAGATTTTATCATAAATATTCAAAGAATTGAAAATATGATCAAAAATTGCAGAAATGCACGCCTGATTTATTTGTTCGGTTGTTTTATCGGAGACAAAACCATCGACATAAAACGACCTTCAAGCTTCGGACGCTTATCAGCAACACCTATATCGGCGCAGGCCTTCTCAAAGCGCTCGATAATTTCCCGTCCGATATCAATATGGGCCATTTCCCGTCCCTTGAACCGAAGGGTTACCTTAACCTTGTCGCCGCTTGCAAGAAAGCGATGAGCATGATTAACTCTTGTGTTAAAATCATGGGTATCGATCCGACAGGAAAGCTGAATTTCCTTAACCTGTGTGATCTGCTGTCTTTTCTTCGCTTCTTTTTCCCGTTTTTCCTTCTCGAAGCGGTACTTGCCGTAATCCATAACTCGGCAAACAGGGGGAGTAGCCTTTGGGGCAATCAGAACAATATCAAGTCCCTGATCATAGGCATAATTGCGTGCTTCATCAATTCCCATGATACCGAGGGCCTCTCCCTCCGGACCGATTAATCGAACCTCTTTTACCTTGATGTCGTCGTTGATCTGCATTCCTCTTTCTTTTGCGCTAATAATTAAACACCTCCAACAATTACACATTCATCTTTTTTGAGAACGCGCTTTTATACAAAAAATGCGAAGGGTACCACCTTTCGCATTTTAAATATCATCATAACATTAACACTGTCGGCTTAGCGCGGACAGCACGCATGATAAAATATTTACCGTTGCCGTAAAACCGGATGCGGTGAGAATATGGTACATTCTTCTTTATTGTCTACTCTACAAGTATACCACTCTTTCTTATGTTTGTCAATAGAGAGTTGTCAATATTTTTTAAAAATGTATTGCCTTCTGTCCTACTGATCTTTTGTGGAATCTTGCGCGTAAATATTTCTCTTTTATATAACCTGAGGCAGGGCTAGTCGGGTTTGAATCCGTCAATGCCCCCTCGTTTGATTGCGCCGAAAATCCGTTGGCGAAGCCCTTTGTTTTCTTTTTCAAGCTTTTTTAGCAGTTGTTTCATGTTTTCGCGCTCGGTATTTCCGTTTGCCGGGCAACAGTTTTCTATGACAGGAAGATTTACACCTGCCGCAAAACGGCGGATCTCCTTTTCCGGTACATAGATAAAGGGGCGTATCACATGCAGATCTGTGTTGGACAAATAAGTAACCGGCGAATAACAGCCGACTCTCCCCTCATAAAACAGATTAAGCATGAAGGTTTCCACCGTATCGTCGAAGTGATGACCGAGAGCCACTTTCGTGCATCCCAGCTTTTTTGCTTCCCCGTTCAGGGCGCCGCGCCGCATTTTAGCGCAGAGGGAGCAGGGATTTGTCTCCTTTCGAACATCGAAAACAATTCGTCCTATCGTTGATGGAACAACATAAAAAGGAACCCCTTCCCTTTTGCACAAATCGGCAATCGGAGTATAAGCGGTCATCTCAAACCCAAGGTCAATGGTGATAGCACACAGATCATATTTAACCGGATAAAACCTGCGCAGCCGGGAGAGGGCGAAGAGCAAGGATAGCGAGTCCTTGCCGGCAGAGACGCCAACAGCAATTTTGTCTCCCGGCTTTATCATATCATAATCTTCAATAGCACGTCGCGTATAGCTTAATATTTTTTTTAATTCTTTCATAAGTGTAATCCCGATATTATTCGATCGTTTTATGTCGGAGGCGGGCGTTTCTGCATATCCTGAATACAGAGGGAGATGTCTGACTGTTCAAAATACCGACAAAGGAGGGAATTTCATCATAAATTTGATGAACCGCATCTAAAATGGCTATAAAAATATATATAGATCAAGGGCACAACCCGATCAATCCGAATGCGGGAGCCGAGGCATTCGGACTACGTGAGCAGGATCTTGTATATGAAATTGGAATTCGACTTGCCGAGCTGCTGCGGGCAAACGGCAACTTCGAGGTAATGCTGTCAAGACCAACTGCCGAAACCCAACTCGGAACAAGCAATATCAGCAGCCTCGCCGCTCGTGTGAATCAAGCGAATGATTGGGGAGCCAATTATTTCATCAGTTTGCATGCAAACGCATCAACGATTACCAGCGCGTCGGGCAGTGAGGGCTATGCCTATTCCAACACCTCCCAGGGATATTATTTGGGAGAACACATCTTACAGGGTCTCAATCGTGCCACAGGGCTGCCGAATCGAGGGATGTATGTCCGTCCGGGACTTTACGTGCTTCGCAGAACCAATATGCCCGCCGTCTTGATAGAGCTTGGCTTTATCACAAACTTCGGGGATGCCACCCTGATGAAGACACGACCCGATCTCTTCGCACAAGGAATTTATAACGGAATATTACAATATTTCGGTTTAAGATAATCAGGTGCCGCCCTTACGGTCCGATTCTTCCAACAGCTTTAAAAATTCGTCTTTATCCAGCACCGTAATTCCCAGCTCACGCGCCCGAGCAAGTTTTGATCCTGCCTCCTCTCCGGCAACCACATAAGATGTTTTTTTGGAAACGGAACCGGAAACCTTGCCCCCACGGGCAAGAATCAAGGCCGAGGCTTCGCCCCGGGTCATCTCAGGGAGAGTTCCCGTCAATACAAAGGTAAGTCCGGATAGGCTGTCGCTCTTTTGAGTTGCCGATGTCGACGTCTTGACACCTGCCGCGATCAGGCGGTCGGCAAGCACACGGCTGTCCCCTTGCTTAAAATAATCAAGGATATTCGCTGCCGTAATCTCCCCTATGTCCGGGATGGTCATGAGCTGCTCGGCAGTAACCTCAAAGAGGGCGTCGAGCGTTCCCACCGCACGGGCGATTGCGGCAGCGGCAATTTCTCCGACCTGACGAATGCCGAGAGCATAAATAAGTCTTTCAAGTCCAGCATCCTTGGAGCGTTCGATTGCGGCGATTAGGTTTTCTGCCGATCTCTTGCCCATTCTTTCAAGGGGCTCAATATCGGATGCCTTCAGATAATAGAGATCCGCCGGAGTTTGTATTAAATTATTATCAATAAGCAGCTCGATTATTTGCGGACCGAGCCCTTCGATATTCATTGCATTTTTTGAGGCAAAATGTGTTATACTACGAACACGTTGAGCCGGACAAGCACTGCTCGGACAACGAATTGCCGCGCCCTCGCCGTCATCGTCCCGCACAACAGCATGACCGCAAGAGGGGCATAATTCGGGCATTTTAAATATGCGTTCGCTGCCAGTGCGCTTTTTTGGAACGCTCTCCACTATCTCAGGAATAATGTCGCCCGCCTTCTGAACCACAACAGTATCCCCGATGCGGATATCCCGACTATTAATATAATCGATGTTGTGCAATGTGGCACGGGAAACGGTCGTTCCCGCAAGCACAACCGGCTCTAGCACCGCATTCGGGGTAAGCACCCCTGTTCTTCCGACCTTGATAATTATATCAACAAGCTTTGTTGTCTGTTTTTCAGGCGGATATTTGTATGCCACCGCCCATTTCGGGGTAGTTGTTCCCTCCCCGGCAATGATGCGTTGTGACAGATTGTTCAGCTTGATTACGGCACCGTCAATATCAAAGGGCAGCCCCCCGCGCTCGCTCCCGATTTTGCGAATATGTTCCTCTATTTCATCATAGGTCTTGGCGACAGTGCGATAGGGCAGCACCTTAAACCCAAGATCAGAAAGCCGGTCAAGCACCTCGCTGTGGGTTTTGGGCGCACGACCGTCCGAATAGACCGACCCCGCCTGAAGATTGAAAATAAAAATGTCAAGTCCCCGGGCAGCTACTATTTTCGGATCAAGCTGACGAAGGGAGCCTGCTGCGGCATTTCTGGGGTTGGCAAAAAGGGGAAGTCCCTGCGCCTCTCTCTCCGCGTTTTGCTTAAGAAAGCTGGATTTCGGCATATATACCTCTCCCCGTACCGACAAGCTGAGAGGCTCGGGGAGTATCAGGGGAATCGAAAGGATAGTTTTGAGATTGTTGGTCACATTTTCTCCGACAAGCCCGTCACCTCGAGTGGCACCGGTGATAAACCGACCGTTTTCATAAGTCAGCGAAACCGAAAGCCCGTCGATTTTCGGCTCCACCGAATATTCCGGTCTGTCAAAAAGAACATCCATACGCCGGGTAAAAGCGCGAAGCTCCTCGTAAGAAAAGACATCCTGCAGGCTGCCCATCGGTACCTGATGAGTTACTTTTTCAAATTTATCCAGCGGTTCCCCCCCAATACGCTGTGTCGGCGAATCGGGGGATGCAAACTCGGGATTCTCTTTTTCAAGACGGAGTAGTTCTGTAAAGAGTGCGTCATATTCATAATCTGATATGACAGGGGCGTCATCGACATAATAAAGCTTTGCGTGATATGCCACCTCTGCCCTAAGCTGATCCATCCTTTTTTTTATATCGGCCTTGCTAATCATAATAGACCTTTCCCTTTTTATGTTTTATTGGTTTATATCATAGTCGATCGATAAAAATGCGTATAGAATCAGTATAAATTGTAGCAAAAACAGAGTTCGATGTCAAATAAATTTTCATTTTTACTCGACTTTATCTGTCTGCTGTGTTATAATTAAATTTAATAGTGATGTAAAAGATTTCTTTACTAACTTTACGGAAAAAGCAAACCATGAAAGGCTAAGCAATGACAAAATACTACCTGGAAACCCATTGTCACACAAAGGAGACCAGCCGCTGCGGAAAAGTGCCGGCAGAACGCGTAGTTGAATTATACATCAAATCTGGCTATTCCGCCATTGTTATCACCGACCATCTAAACGCACATTACCATGGCAACGACTCCGAAAAGTGGGCAGATCGAATAAACAGTTTTTTGATGGGATATCGTGCAGCTAAAAAGGCTGCTGGAGATAAAATTAATATTCTCCTCGGCATGGAGCTAACCTTTGAAAAATCTAAAAACGATTACCTGATTTACGGTTTAACCGAAAAACTAATCTTCAAATATAACAATGAAAATATCAATTTCAGACAAATGGGGATCAAAACCTTTAGCAGCTTTGCTAAGGATCACGGTCTCATGGTCCTTCAGGCTCATCCCTTTCGCAACAACATGACGATTGTCAGATCGGAATACCTTGACGGTATCGAAGCTTACAACGGCAATCCCCGTCATGACTCCCGCAATGATATTGCCGAGCTGTGGGCAAAAAAATTCAATTTGACAGCCATAGGCGGCTCCGATTTTCATCAGGTGCCCGACCTTGCACGAGGCGGTCTTATTACAGAACAGCCGATAAAAACGATTGATGCTCTGGTAAGCACCCTTAAAAAGGGCAATTACAAGCTTTATAAGCCTGTTTAGCTTTAAATTCTATAACAATACACAGCCCATCCTTACACTAAAGGAGGTGTTTTATTGCAATCGAAGGAATATATCGAGAAGCTGGTTCGAGCAGCAATTTTATATTACAAATCTAACCTTACCCAGCAAGAGGTTGCCGAAAGAATGGGAACAACGAGACAGGCGGTCTGCAAATATTTGAGCGATGCGAAGGAATACGGCATCGTTGAAATAAATGTCAACAATCCGATCTCCGAGACCCTTTCCATCGAGGAGGAGCTAAAGCGGCGATTCGGTCTCAAAGCGGCACTAGTTGTCCCCGGAAGCCTGAAGGATGATATGGTAATCCGACATGAAATCGCCCGCATTGCAACACCGCATATTATTGAGCTTATGCGCAGTGGCATCAAAAATATCGCTCTTTCCTGGGGGCGCTCAATTTTTGATTTTATCAAGAATTTCCCTGAGGGAGAATTTTTCAGCGATATCAATATTTTTCCGGTCATGGGGGCATCCAACAATGCAGCTCCCTATTATATGATTAACGAAATGGTACGAGACTTATCCGAAAAGATACATGGCATTCCCAACTTTATCTATCTTCCTCTCAATCCCGAAAGTCATGAGGACTACATTCATTACACCAGCACACAGCTCTATCGTAAAACCCTTAAAAACTGGAGTGAGATAGATCTTTTGATCCTCGGGATTGGCTCAAGGATCAGCGCCGACAATATGATCCGTCAGTCCTATCCCGGCGAAATCGAGGTAATGTCAAAATTCGACCCCCATACTATTGTCGGCGATGTTTTTACAAAATATTTTGATATCAACGGCAATTTTTATTCAATTCCCGAAACAGAACAGCTACTAACCATGCCCCAAGAGCTTTTTGCAAAGGTAGGTCGGGTGGTGGCTCTTGCCGGCGGCGCCGAAAAGGCAAAATGTATTCTGGGAGCGCTGAGAACGGGTCGGATCACCGACTTTGTCACCGATGAAAAGGCCGCAAAAACAATTTTAACCTTAGATGCACAACAGGCTTGACATAATAATCATAGCTCTTTTTTTCCAAATCGTTTGTCCTGAAAGGAACTATTATGAAGAACATACGATCTGAAAGACTCCGCTTTTTTAGAAAAAAGCCTATAATCATTACAATCGTAGCCATCGTGGCTTTAGGACTCCTGTCCGCTTCCGCCCTGCTGTTTATGAACATTTACATCCTGTCCTCCACAGACGATCAAATTATTTCATTTGAAGAGGGCGAAGCCCTCAAGGCTGATTGCATTCTTGTTCTCGGCGCCGGTGTCAGGGATGACGGATCTCTTAGTCCGATGCTCCATGACAGGCTTAAGCAGGGAGTTGCTCTTTATTTTGCGGGGGCGTCCGACCGGCTGCTTATGAGTGGCGATCACGGACGTCACGATTACGACGAGGTTAATGCCATGAAAACCTATGCCGTTGACAACGGCGTTCCCTCAGAATGCGTTTTTATGGATCATGCCGGCTTTTCCACCTATGAATCGATTTACAGAGCAAAGGCCATCTTCCAGACAAAGAAAATCATTATTGTAACTCAGGAATATCACCTTCCGCGTGCCCTTCATATAGCAAACGCCTTTGGACTTGAGGCTTACGGGGTCAGTGCCGATTTACGCAGTTACGGCGGTCAAACCTATCTTTTTCTGCGTGAGATTGCCGCACGGGGAAAGGATTTTTGCATCTCCATTCTAAAGCCGAAGCCAACCTATCTCGGTGATGTTATCCCTATCAGCGGTGATGGAAATATTACCAACGACCACAATAAGGATTATACATAATGAAAAAAGAAATTTGGCAAAAAAACAGGATCTCCATCGCCATTATGTTTTGCGTGATAGCTATCATGCTGATAATGGCAATGGTTGAGATCCTGTTTAAGCCGGGCTATTTGGTAAAGTCCCTGATTAAAATAGTCCTTTTTTTATTGACTCCCATAATCTATTTTTACATAAAAAAGGAGTCCTTGCCAAGGAAGCTCTTCGGCAGAGGAAAAGGCGGTCTTTTTCCTGCAATTCTACTGGGGCTCGCCGTTTACCTCTTTATTGTTGGCACATATTTTGCCATAGGACATTTTTTTGATCTATCGGGGATCACCCGCGCCCTGACAGAAAATACCGGCATTACAGAAAAGAATTTTGTATATGTTTCTCTTTATATTTCTTTTGTCAATTCTCTTCTTGAGGAGTTTTTCTTCCGCGGATTTTCCTTTCTTATCCTAAAAAAGCATATCACCAGAAAGCGGGCCCAGCTTTTCAGTGCGGGGGCATTCGCATTATACCATATTGCAATTATTGCGGAATGGGTTTCAATCCCCTTAATCGCACTTTTAATCGCCGCCCTTTTTGTGGGTGGTATCCTGTTTAATATGTTAAATGAACGCTTCGAAAACATCTATGCCTCATGGATGGTACATATGTTTGCAAATTTTGCAATCAACACCATCGGCATGATTCTGTTTGACATTTTATAACAGACTTGAAAAGTCTCTAGCCAAATAAGCAGGACTAATTATTGTCATCATACCCCTTTTCGGATTACCGGCAGGTCATTTCTGCATATTTTGTCGCGGCGGTCAGGGTGTTCTTCAGCAGCATGGTAATGGTCATTGGCCCGACGCCGCCGGGAACCGGGGTAATATATGAGGCCTTTGGCTCAACCGAGGCAAAATCCACATCCCCTGTCAGCTTTCCGTCTGCTTTGCGGTTAATGCCGACATCGATGACAACGGCTCCTTCCTTAACCATCTCGCCGTTGACAAAATCAGGGCGACCTACAGCTACAACCAGAATATCAGCGCGCCGGGTTATCTCGGCGAGCTTTTTTGTTTTTGAGTGGCAGATGGTTACAGTACCGTTTTTCTCAAGAAGAAGAAGGGCCTGTGGCTTGCCGACAATATTGCTCCGCCCGATAACAACACAATCCCGCCCCCCAATTTCAATGCCGCTCTCCTCAAGCAAGGTCATAACTCCGGCAGGCGTACAAGGGAGAAAATCATAGCTGCCGAGGGTTATTTTGCCGACATTAACAGGGTGGAAGGCATCAACATCTTTTTCCGGCGATATCGACTCAATTACCCTCCCTTCGTCGATGTGTGGGGGTAGGGGCAGTTGAACAAGAATGCCGTGAATTTTCTTGTCGCTATTAAGTTTGTCGATCAGGCGCAAAAGAGTCTCCTCTTCGGTGGTCTCAGGCAGCTCGTGAACAACCGAATACATCCCTGCCCCTTCACAGGCCAGCCTTTTGTTGCGGACATAAACCTTGGAGGCAGGATCCTCCCCGACAATGATGACAGCCAGCCCAGGTGTAATTCTCTTCTCTCTTATCAGCTTTTCGGTTTCTATTTTAATTTCCTGTCGAATTTTTGCCGAAATTGCCTTGCCGTCAATAATTTTCGCCATTTTGTTTCCTTTCATTCTACTTATGCTTTAGTCGTTATTCTGTTCTTCTCCGACGTTTTGTTGAGCCTTGCGCAGTTTTGCAAAATTCCAGATCAGCATTACAGACCCCACAACAAAGCTAACAAATCCGACAAGGCTTGATACCCGGATATCCCCCTGTGTCAGGCTGTCTGTACGCAGCAGCTCTATAAACATTCTGCCAAATCCGTACCATGCTATATACATATAGAAAATCTGACCGTCGAATTTCTTTTTTTTATAAAGAAAATGTATAATAATAAAGCCGATAAGGTTCCACAGCGACTCATACAAAAAAGTGGGATGAACATAGATCGTCTCAGATAGATAACCACTCCGTATGCCCATGCGCCAGGGCAGGTCTGTCCGACCGCCGTATGCTTCCCCGTTTACAAAGTTGCCCCAACGACCGATAATCTGACCAATTATAACAGCGGGAGCGATCAGATCAAACATTTTCAGGGGGTTGATTTTTTTTATGCGTGAAATAACATACGCGGCAATCCCTCCTCCGATAATTGCGCCGTAAATGGCAATTCCGCCGTTCCATATGGCAATCATCTCAAGGAAGTTATCATATTCTTCGAGTGTAAAGGCCACATAATATATACGGGCGCCGACAATCGCCGCCGCAACGACAAAAATCGCATAGTCCAACAGATCATCTGTTTTTATACCCTCAAATTTTGCACGATAATTGGCATATAAATAACCTAGAATAATGCCACAGGTTATAATAATGCCGTACCATGCGATGTTCCTGCCGAAAACGCTGAAGGCGATTTTGTTCATATCAAACTCGCCGATACCAAGCCCCGGAAAAGAAACGGTGGTAATATTAGACATAAATATTCCTCCTATTGTTCATCTATCGGAATAATAACCGACATTGCATAATACTCAGGATTATAGCAGCTGTGGAAAACCCGTGTCACATCTTCAAAGGTAATGCTGTTGATGATATCCGCATATTCAAAAATTTCTACACCGGCAAAGGCAAGGGAAAGAAGTACATTTGCAATTTCCTCGGTGCTGTCAAATATTTTGACAAATTCCGCCAGTTCTACCCGATGACAGCGGTCAAATGCCTCGCGGTCAAGCCCATTTTTCTGCAAATCGTCGATATAATGGACAAATCTGCGATAAACCTCATCAGGATTTGGCGACTCACCTGTAATCATATTGAAAGCGTAGCTCTCGGAAATATCGTTGAAATAGCCGAAGGACGGGGTTATCAGTCCTTGCTCGTACAGCTCATTGTAAAAAGCACTGGTCTTGCCATAGAGCATATTGTTTAAAATTCGGATGATAATGCCTTTTTTAGCGCGTTCCGCCGCATCCTTGCTGATATCGGTATCCTTGATCCCTATAGAAAAGAGGGGCTTTGCCACCTGCATGCGGCGTTCTGCCCTTTTGCGGAAAACTGTCGGTTTTTCCTTTGGATAAAACCGCGTGATTTCAACCGGTTCTTGGGGCTTTAACACCTTATCCGCCACCGCCAGTATCTCCTCAGGCGTCACATTTCCGCAAACCGAAAGGGCCATATTCGACAAATTGTAGAAGGTGTTATAACAGTGGTAAAGAATTTTATCGGTAATTTTTGCGATAGTGGAGACGGTACCGCAAATGTCAATACGAACGGGGTGGCTCTCATACAATGCGGAGAGAAGCCCGTAATACAAACGGTTGCGGGGATTGTCGTCATACATTCCAATCTCCTGACCGATAATACCTTGCTCCTTTTTCACATTTTCAGGGGTGAAATACGGACTTGTTACCGAATCAAGAAGAATCTCAAGGGAGGATGAAAAATTATCGGTGCAGGAAAAAAGATAGGCCGTCATCCCGCGGGATGTGTAGGCATTTGCCGATGCACCGGTTTTTGCATAGCGTGCAAAGGTATCGATGCCCTCCTCATCCTCAAACATTTTATGCTCAAGAAAATGAGCAATCCCATCGGGGACCTCAATAATCTCCCCGTCCTGTGTTGAAAACTTATTGTCTATCGAACCGTATTTGGTTCCGAAAAGGGCGTAGGTTGTGGTTAAATTTTTAGGGAACACATAGATATCAAGCCCTGAGTGGTGCTTAAGATAATAATACTTTTCTTTAAGAAATTCACTTTCCCTAACTTCTTGTAAAACTGTTTTATTCATCTTCTTCATCTCCCGTCTTTGCCGTGCCCAGCATGAAATAAACGGTGTCAAGCACAACCCCCCGTGCCGCGGTAATAATCTCCTCACGAGTAACCGATGCAAGCCTTTTTGCGAATTCGGCGGGCGACTCACTGCGACCGGCAAGGGAGCGACTGAAATACCATGACTCCACCGAGGCGGCGCTATCGGTAATCTCAAGATAAGCGTTTTCAAGAGAGCGACGAGCGTTTTCCATCTCCTCCTCGCTGATATCTCCCGTTCTTATGCTGTCAAGCTGTGCCAATATTTCCTTCTCCGAAATCTCCCGATTGGCATTTTCGATACCGGAGGTGACGATCATAACCCCCTTGTGAGATTCGGGTATCGAGTAGCAATAATAACACAAGCTGAGCTTTTCTCTGACGTTTTTAAAGAGCTTAGACGAAACCGAGCCGCCGTAAATCTCATTGAGCATGGCGAATACATGAAAATTCTTATCCCGCAGTGTCATACCGCTTCTAAAGCCGAGACACAGCTTACCCTGAACTACCGGCTGCTCTTCGACAATATTCTTTACCGAATCAACGGTTCGAACAACCAGCGTTTGAACCTCCCGCACCGGCCCGCGGTAAAGGGTGGCGAAAAGAGAGGCAAGCTTGTCGCAAAGGACCCTCTCGTCACATTTTCCGACATAGTAAATCTCGATTTTAGAATGAGATAGAATATCGCAATAGTATTCATAGAGGGAGGCAGGGGTGATAGGCAGAACATCCTCAACCTTGCCGGTCTCCGATATTCCATATGCCTCGTCCTTGCACATTTCCTCACGACAGCGAAAAACGGCATAGGAATTTTTATTGTTAATCTTCGCACGAATGGCATCTATCAGATTAGCCTTTTCGCTGCTGACATAGCCCTCGTTAAAGGCCTTTCCGCTCTCGTCGAGCAATGGGTTCAGCAATAGCTCCCCGATCATCTCAACTGCGCCTGAGAGGATATCGGTGCCGTCAGGCGCATACTCGTTGTCAAGGATCTCTGCGGCAAAGCCGAGAATCTGCGCCTCCCCGCGAATATAATTCCGGGGGAAGATGCTTGCCGAATAAAGATTATCCAGCTTTTCATTTATCTTAGCGATATTATGGTATTTTTTACAGCCACGCTCAAGCACCTGCATGAGCAAAGCACCATGCGCTGCCCTTTGCCCATCAAGCGGAGTTATGATGTTTACCGAAAGATAGTTGGTTTTAAATTTATTGGTCTCAATTATATTCAGACGGATGCCGTCTGATATGTTGTGATGTGTTAACTTAATATTTCATTCCCCCAATAGCATAAAAATGATAGGATATACGCATTTTCTTATAATTCTACACCATTTCCTTCCGCTTTTCAATATAAATCCTAAAATAAAAGCATGAATTCCAAGTTTTTATACCGAATCCCGACAATTTACCGGCATAGAGCGGAAGGGCCCGCTCTATTGCGGAGCCCTTCCGTTGCTCTTCCCTTTTATTAATCCAAAATCGGTGCTTTAATCTTAACCTTATAATGTCCCGGTTTGTACGGTAAAACATGAGGATCGCCTTCCTCCTTGTCTCCCGGTTGAATCATAATGTCGTATATACAGTCCCCGAGAGACAGGCGAACCTCAATCTCGGGCAACAGCCTTGATAGTCGCGGAGAAATTTCTATACGGTCGGCGAAAAGCTTTATCCCAACAATATCCTCGATAACCGCTCTTACAAACCAAGATGCGGCACCGGTATAATGGCTCCAGCCACCCCTGCCGTAATGGGCGGGATTGCTGTACACATCCCCGGAGAGGGCATAAGGCTCATTTTTATAAATTTCCGCAAGACGTTCGTTGCCGCACTTTTGCGCCGGATTGATTTGAAGCAAAATGCCTGTACCCGTTTCAACATATCCGCCTCTTAAAAATCCGATAGCCCCCCAGACGGCAGCATGAGTGTACTGACCCCCGTTTTCTCGAAGTCCGGCAGGATATCCCTTGATATAGCCCGGCTCCTGAACCGTGTCCTTAAAGGCAGGGGTAAAGAGCTTTAACAGACCATATTCACGGTCATATAGGCGCCCCTCCGCCTCCCTTAGTGCGGACTCGACCCGTGGGTTATCCTTGCTCCCCTTCCCTGCAATCACCGCAAATGATTGAGCATTCAGGGATATCTGACACTCGTCACTGATATGGGAGCCGAGCGGGTCACCGTTGTCATAAAATCCTCGCAGATACCACTTTCCGTCATAGGCGTATTCCTCAATGGCGCGGCGGTATTCCTCCGCCTTTTTCTGATATTTTTCGGCTGCTGCTTGATCGCCCCGATTTATGCAATAGGGCAAAAAGCTCTCGACAACCATGATGCAGAACCAAGCAAGCCACACCGATTCGCCGTATCCCAGTGCCCCGACGCGGCTCATGCCGTCGTTCCAGTCGCCGTTTCCGAAAAGGGGAAGCCCGTGCGCCCCCTGGGTCAAGCCTTTTTCAATCGCGCGTACGCAATGCATATATAGGCTCTCTGTAAAGGTCGTCTTTTTCGGTATTTCACCTCGCTCAAGCTCGCCGTCAGCAAGCACCTCAGACTGAATATATCGAATAGGGATATCGAGAACATCCTCATCTCCGGTGCGTTCGATATACATCGCTGTGACATAGGGAAGCCATAACAAATCATCCGAGCAACGGGTACGCATACCAAAATGACTGTATTCTCCCCTTGAGTTGATATGATGCCACCAATGCTGGACATCCCCCTCAATATACTGATGTGCCGCCGCACGAACGATTTGCGCCTTTGTAAATTTCGGCTCGTAATAGAGCATGCTTAGACTGTCCTGAAGCTGATCGCGAAATCCATATGCGCCGCTGGACTGATAAAACCCGGTTCGTCCCAGCATACGGGTATAAAACGCCTGATAGGGCAGATAAAAATTAATCATGCGATCAAGGGCGGGATTTGAAGTTTTAATTTTTATTTTTGAAAAAAGCTCCTTGGCCTGCCGGGCATAATCCTCCTGTGAAGCCTCGATATCGGCGCAGGTTTTAAATCGCTTGCGTATGACATTATAGGCCTTCCCCTTTGCCGGAACGCAGCCGATGAAAAATGCCCTTGCATCTTCCTCCTGCCTTTGCAGGGTTATATCGCAAACCGTCTCACTTTCACAACCCTCAACCACCTGCTCGGTCACCTTGTCACCATAGATGAAGGCCCGTCTGCCGCTAAAATAATCGGACAATGCCTGACTGAAAAACACCGTGTCATCAGAAATCCACGAAACAACAGTCCTTCCCCTTGCGGCTATGTCCCCCATCACCGCCGAAAAATAATAGGACAGCCGAATACTCCTCTCATAGTTACCGATATTCTTCAGATAAACCGCTGCCGTTTTGACAGAAAACTTAGAATCGCAGCCAACCTTTATTTTATATTCAATATCCTCTATGACGCCGCTATACACAGCCGAACCGGTATTATACTCGACAGCATCGGCACAAGCACATAGATCATATGCCCTGCCGAATAGATATATGAATATAAATTCTCCGTTATCCTTGTTATATGGCTCCCCTGTAAATTTACTGAGACGCATTTCACGAGAGTTTTTATACCAGGTAAAGCCAAGGGAACGATGGGTCAGAAGGGTTCCGAAAATATGATTGGTATACACATAGGACCAGGGTAGATTCCTACCCTCCCTTGACACCGAAAAACCGTCCTCGGTGAAAAAGCCGCCAAAGACCTCAAGCTCCGCCTTTTTTTCTTTTTTCTTTTCCGTATATGATGGCTTTACGGGAGTGTCACAATACATATTTTTTTTATTGATATATAAATCTCCCGACACCTTCTCCGTTGTTGAGTTGATATAAGCGTCACGGATACCGAAATAAACTCCCTCGACGGTTGCGGCATTGTCAATGGGCAGATAAAGAACCGACACCTTTGAAATCAGGGCATGTCCCCGCTCATCCAGCGTATCCTTCGGCAACAGGAATATCCCCCCCTTACGGGATATCATTCGCTCATACTCGCACTCGGTGATCAATTGCATTAATGAGTTTTTATTCAAGTCCTCATAGCTGTTATCACTCTTGTTGAATAAGAGAACAAGATCAAAACGGACACCGGCCAGCATCAAGAACTTATGGGCACGCAAAAATTTAATGATACAGAGTTGCTGCTGTATTGATGAGCTTTTGCCGATAAAGTCCTCAATATCGAGGGTTACTATCTTGTTGTCGCCTGAAATGCCGTATTGCCACAGCATTCCCCTCTCAAAGGTCATATCCCTCAACAAACCACCCTGTTTTTCCTGTTTTAGCGGATGAACCATGGCAGACAGAATCAATTCCACCGCCCGTTCCACCGAACGATCCGCACCGGACACCGTTCGGTGCAATTCGTAGAGCCGCTTTATATCCCGCTCAAAAAGGGAGAGACGGTTTTTTTCCCGTCGCACCTGGGATATTTGGGAGGAGACATCCTTTTTTGCGGTTGAATAGGCTATCATATAATCACAGAAAAATCTCCCCTTTGTAACCGCATGAGTCTTAAAAATGCAGACCGGGTTTATTGTTGCACCTGTCCTGCAACTCAGCCGCTTGTTGCCGTCCAATATCAAATCGCCAAGATTTCTAAGACCGATAAAACACTGGTCCGCCTGTGTTTCAAAGCTGAAGTTCCCGCTCTCGCTCCCCATTGCCACCCCAAGCCATCGCTCGCAATCCTCTTCGGAACGGGGGCGCCGCTTGTAGAACAAAACTTTTTCCTCTTCCGAATATTCTGCCTCAAGAAACAGCTTTGCATAAGCGGGATGGGCAAAATAGTCTCCGACCTTTGCCATAACCGGCTCGAACACAAAAAGCGGTGTAATCTCGGTAAAAGCACCCCTCGCCTCAAACCTGAGCAAACAAAGAGATTTGTCCGATTTCAGGGTTAATGTCAGAGTCGAGTGAATTCTACCGGCAGGGGATTCAAACACTGCCTTGTACTGTATATTCTCCGCCCCTTTTATAAAGCTGCGGATCGTTGCTGTTTTATACTGCCCGTTGTCGGGCAGCGCCGAGTAGACAACGCCGTCTGCGCAAAACAGCATGGACACGCCAAACAATTTGTCTCGATCATCAAAGGACGGTCGTGTCAACATCAGTCCCCCGTCGTATAGCGCCATTGATCCGTCATAGGAGGCAAGCAATCTTGTTCTTGAGTTTGAAAGAAGGGCTGCTTGAGGGAGGTCGGGTCTAAGCTCGATTTTTTCCTTTTCTTCCTTTGTCTCTTCTCTTAGGTTAACTATATTGGTAGGTGTAATCGGCTTTTTCTTTAGAATAACCGCATCGGTCGGAAGCTTTTTCTCCAGCAGAACCGCCGATGCCCGCATATCCGGACTGCTCATAAATCGTTTTGTCATAACATCGTCAAAACAGGCGTTCGCACAGGCGGCAATACTCATACCGATATGATGGGCCATATAGCTCCTGACGATGGCATAGCCGCTGCCGACTCGTGACGGCGTCAGGTCAATCGCTTCATACAAGCCGTATTTCCCATACATCCCCGCCCGTATCATTGATTCAAGCCCGGAGCAAACATTTTTTAGAGATACCTTCAGCATAAGGTAAAGAGAATAGGGACTGTACACAGCGTCCCGCTCAAGACCGCGGCGCAGACCGAGTACCGGCTGACCGAAGGCGCGGTATTGATAATTCATATCAGAATCAAAGGCATAATATCCGCTTTCCGATTTCCCCCAAATCTTGCGGACACCCTCCGAACCAAGGCGGACAGAGGAAGAGTATTTTCGTTCTGCAAGAAAGGTAAAGCGCAGTGCCTCATATTCAAGCGCGTCGTGAAAAACGGGCAGGAATATAGAGGGCATAAAGTATTCAAAAACCGTACCGCTCCATGAAGCAAGACCAATATAGCCGTTTTCTCCGATCAGCCTTCTTGAGAGAGTACGCCAGTGCTCATCTCCAACCGCGCCCGATGCAATAGCATAATAGCTTGCGATTCGCGCCTCACTCATATACATATCATAATAGGATTCGCTTAGCTTTCCCTCTTTGATATTGTATCCGATGCTGAAAAGCTTGCGTTTGCTGTTGTAAAGGTGGGTAAAATCTGTCTCTTTTATCAGCTTGTCGATACGTCGGACAAGGGAGATAATATCAGTGTTCTCACAGGTATATTCAAGCATTCCCTGCTTTAGGGTCACCAATGAACAAATGAAGTTCCCGCTGTCAACCGTCGAAATAAAGGCCGGATTCATTATCTGAGCATTTACTGTATCATACCAATTATATAGATGACCGTTCCATTTTGGAAGCTGTTCAATGGTGTTTAAGGTGCTTGAAACCCTTTGATACATGGTATTTGTATCAATGAATCCGAAATCCCGCGCCGACAGCACCGAAATCAGATACATGCCTATATTTGTCGGAGAGGTTCTGCGCGCCGTTGCCTCCACAGGGGCTAACTGATAGTTGTCAGGGGGCAGATGATTATCCCGTTCTGTTACGAAATCGTCAAAGAATCGCCACATATCCCGGGCATGCTTTTTTAAAATTGTTTTTTGTCTTTTTTGAGGAGAAACAACGGTTTTTCGCTTATAAGAAAGCCGGTAGGATACAAAAGGAAAGATGATAAAGAAAACACCGAGCAAGCGATGCGCCCAATCAAGGGTGAAAAGAAAGCCGATTCCCACGACAAGGGACCACTTCATTTTCCAGAGATACAGCAAAACTCCGCTGACCTGCAAGGCATCTCCCTCGGCTGCGGTTACCCAGCTTAGCATATGCTTTCTTGATATAAGCATCCGCCAAAGGGAGCGAACAATCGCATCTAAGGAAATCGTCGCCGCATACATATATGCCGAAATTTCATATAAAAGACCTAGCAAAACACGCCAAAGGGTCGGAACCGCATTTGAGAAAAACCTGCGGCAAAGGCTTTTATATGCCCGGATGTTGGCATAAAACAGCGGTGACAAAAAGCTGTAAAGAGCCGGCAAAATCAAATAGGATAGACCGGCAAGCACGGTAAAGACAGCCGCCCCCTTTGAAAAAAAAGCGGAAATAATAATGGCTGCAACAACGGATACCGGTGTTAGCGCCCGCATAAAATTGTCATAGAGCTTGAATCTCGAAAGATAGCTTATCGGGTTTTTGACTTTTTCGTTTTTCACATTCAAAATCTTTTTTCCGGCAAAAGCAAGTGCCTGAACATCACCACGAATCCATCTGTGAAGACGGGTGAAATATGAAATGGCATTCGCCGGTGTGCTGTCAAGACAGACGACATCGCACATCAATCCCGCCCGAAGTCGGGTACCCTCAAGCAGATCATGGCTTAACACGCTCTCCTCCGGGAAGGCATCGTTCATGGTCTCAATATAGGCATCAACATCAAAAATTCCCTTGCCGCAATAGATTCCCTCATCAAAAACATGCTGATAAATATCATAGATACGGGTCGAATACATATCAATTCCGCCGCTTCCGCAACGGAGCAGCGAAAAGCCTGTTTTCGCCGCCGCTCTAACCGAAACCTCCATCACCGGCTGAAACACCCCGTGCCCGGAGCGAACAATTTTCACGCCATTTACCGTAACAACCTGTGGCCGATTAAGGGGATGCATGGCTGTGCCAATCATTTTTTCAATCCCCGAATGGAGCAGTTGGGTATCGGCATCAAGGGTAATGACATATTTTATATCGGTTTTATGGGCACTGTCACCCACCGTGGTGTCAATCGTGGTTTTCATTCCCCGCAGATGACGGGTTAATTCGATAAGTGCGCCCCGCTTGCGTTCCCACCCCATGAACCGCCCCTCTCCCGGAGCAAAGCTGCGGCGCCTTACCCACAGCGCAAATCTCTCGCCATATTTACCGTTTAGGGCGTCGATCCTGTCCTTGGCATAGGAGATGATCTTTTCATCATTGGCGCCGACCATCTCAGGCGCATCCCGCAAATCGCCAAGAATGCCGTAGGTGACATTCTTGTCACGACATAAGTGAAAGAGGTCTTCAAGCCGATCGAAGAGATAGCTGTCCGCCTCTCCGCCGAAGAGCAATGTGGTTATCACAACCACTGTCTTTCCGTCGTCCGGAATATCTTTGATTTCAAGCCGCGGCAGTATCTCAACCTTTGTTCTTGAGGCGAGAATCGTTGCGGCAACTTGTTTTGATATCTCCCGCATAGGCAGGATTAAGAGAAGGGCGAGCAACCCACCATAAGGACCTTGCAATAGAATCTGAGAATAGGCGCAAAGGGCTGTCAAAAACGCTGTCAAAAGATAAATAACGGCAAAATAAAGCCGTCCCGCCTTTATATTCTTCCCCTTCATAAAGTAGAAGCCAATGTGCTTTTCCTTACCTTCTCCTTCGTTAGCAAGGCATAGTATTCTATCTGCTGCATCAGCTTCTGATAGCTTGTGTTTTTTTGCATATTTGCTAAGACGCGCCTGATACATTCGCTTGGTGGCAATATCACAAAGAGGATAGTCGCCCGACGGATCTTTTTTAAACACATGCTCTATATACGAAACATCAGAATAGATTCTGTCATAATCGAGCAGTGCATATTCACGCAAAGCTTTAATTAAAAATTCGAGAGTAGTAACAGGACGCTCCCCCTCTATAGAGCATAGATCGGCAATTCTTTTCAGCAAAAGAGCCGACAAAATATCCTTACAAGCGTATAACTCAAGGGAATGAAAATAAAAATTTTGCTGATGTTTTAATAAAAAAGCAGAGATTTCACCCTCGTTGAGAATTCTGTTTTTCGATGTCTCAAGCATATTGTTGAGAACGCCGTAAATCGGCGGATAGGCGGATTTGTCAGTGTCTATCCCATTTAAATTCAGATTTCTTATGCCGAGTGCGCTGCATTTGGTCGTTTGTTCGATTATATAATAATTATCGCAAAAAACTGTGGCAAACAGATCGGATGTCATAATATATGAGGCATTGCACTCACGATATGTTTTGGTAATTGTTTTAAAGGACTTCTTTATTTCGGTCTCGATTTTATGGTGATTAAACATTGGCAGCCATCCTCCGTAAGGTTATGATATGGCAATATTTTCTGTCGAGGTTTTATAATATTATTTTCTAATGGCTGATAATTTATGTAAAGAAAGCATTTTAGAAAATAAAGCCTTGAAAAATCGAATACAATATGCTATAATATATTGGCAATTATTATGTAGTATCGAAAGGAGCCGTTATGAAAGTTGGTCTCAGCCATGACATTGAGGAAATTGTCACAGAAGATAAGACCGCCCTTGCCGTCGGCAGCGGTTCCCTTAGTGTTTATGCGACGCCTGCCATGATTGCGCTGATGGAAAAGACCGCCGCTCTGTGTGTTGAGTCTTATCTCGACGACGGGTACACCTCGGTCGGCATCTCACTCTCGGTTCAACATCATTCGGCAACACCTGTTGGTAAGCGGGTTTCCTGTTCCGCTGCCCTTGTCGAGATCGACGGTAGACGGCTTGTTTTTGATGTTCAGGTTTTTGACGATGCCGGACTTATCGGCAGCGGAAAACATGAACGCTTTGTTGTAAACATTGAAAAGTTTCTTAACAAATGCAGAGATAAATACTCACATAAGTCTTAATATGCCCTTTTTGACAAGTACTATTCCTATAAGGCTCAACTGCGCTTTTATTAAAGCACCGCTGTCCCATCAAGGGCGTCATGCTGTGACAAATTGATTTTTTATATACTCCTTTGCTCTGTTTACGAGTACAGTTTAAAGTTTTATAATTGCCTCCTTAGTTAAATGGATATAACAAGCCCCTCCTAAGGGCTAGTTGTGAGTTCGATTCTCGCAGGAGGTGCCAAATCAATCAGACCGCCGACAATACATTGTGACAAAGTATTGTCGGCGGTCTGTAAATATCCGTCTAAAATACAAAAAGCCTTGATACATGATAAAAAACATATATCGGCTCGTTTGTACCGTATAATTTTCACCACCGTCAACATTTTTCGAAATAGTAATGCATTTGTTTTCCGGCGGCATAAATTATATTGCATTTGTCGATGATTTATAGTATAATATATCATGCACCGCAGACACTAAAGGAGGGGACGTCATGTCGGAGAACAAACGTCAAGGTAAAAAGCTTATTGTTCAAAACAGAAAAGCCCGGCATGATTTTTTTATCGACGAAACTTACGAGGCCGGCATAGTTCTGTATGGCACTGAGGTAAAATCTCTGAGAGCGGGAGCGGTCAATCTCAAAGACTCCTATTGTTTCATTCGTCATGGCGAAATTTTTGCATCAGGAATACACATCAGCCCCTATGAGAAGGGCAACATTTTCAACCGTGATCCTCTGCGGGATAAGAAACTTCTCATGCACAAACGGGAAATTATGAAGCTACAAGGTCTTATCGGTCGCGAGGGTTACACCATAATTCCCTTGTCCCTTTATTTTCGCGGTCCACACGCCAAGGTTGAGCTTGGCCTTTGCCGCGGCAAAAAGCTCTATGACAAGCGTGAAAGCATGGCAAAAAGAGATGCCGAGCGCATGATCGAACGCACGATGAAGTCCCGATAACAAGGGGTACCCTTCCCTGCAAAAAGATTTTGGCATCCACAAAACTTTTTGAAATTTCCCGGCAAAAGCAAAAAACTGACAAAACTAAGCAAAACACCATTCTCAACCGAATCCTTGCCATATTGGATTTTTATATGGGGGCGTAAGGGTTTCGACGGGGATTTTGAGGTATGATAAGCGGGTAGAGGTGGGATTACTCTTTAAACAATCTCATTTAAATATAAACGCTAACAATAAAGTAGCTCTGGCTGCATAAACAGCCCCGGCTTATACAGCCGGAGTTGTTGCAGCTGATGCGGCATTTTGCCGCCCGTCCTTCCGGAGAGTACCACGGCTCCGGTTTTGGGCGTCACTGAGTGGTGCACGTGCACAGCCCGTTTGCTTTTGAAGCTGTCATGAAGAAAAAAGCTACTCTGATGTGCAGCATGTCTGTTTGCGGCATATCGGGGGAATGCAAATAACAGACTGCACCCGGAGAAAGTCATATCAAGAGATTTTCGGACAGGGGTTCAACTCCCCTCGCCTCCACCAACGGGAAGCGTGTCCATTCCAATTTTGGAGTGGGCGCTTCTTTTATTTTAGCCGATATAATCAGCTTATGTACATCGCAGGGCTCGCCTTCATCGGCGGGCCTTACCTGCGACTGTGAGGCAAAT
>JAAYQM010000057.1 GCA_012519315.1 Clostridiales bacterium
AGGAGTCAATACCGTCCACATCGGCTGTGGGATCAGCCTCGGCATACCCTTTTTCCTTCGCCTCGGCGAGGGCAGACTCATAATCCTTGCCTGCCGAAAACATACGGGTGAGGATATAGTTGGTGGTTCCGTTGAGGATACCGCAGATCTCATGAATATCATTGGCGGCAAGATCGGCTGTCAGCGGCCGGATAATGGGAATGCCGCCCCCAACACTTGCCTCAAAGAGGTATTTAACATTATGCTCCTTTGCGCAGGCAAGCAGCTTGTCACCGTATTTCGCGACAACCTCTTTGTTTGAAGTTACAACATGCTTGCCGGCAGAAAGGGCGCGCATGGTAAAATCATACGCAGGGTGAGAGCCGCCGATAAGCTCGGCGACAATACTCACCTCAGGGTCGGCGAGTATCACATCAATATCCCGCACCAGCTTGTCCCGATAGGGACTCTGATGCAGGTCCCGAATATCCAGAATGTATTTTATGTTAATCTTCTTTTTTGTACGTTCCTCAATAATTCGGCAATTCTGAGTCAAAAGGTCGGCCGTTCCGCTCCCGACTACACCGAGTCCGAGTATGGCTATATTAATCATGCTTATCTCCTTGAATGATAATAAGTCGTAAACATTATACCAAATTGCCTTTTATTTTACCACATTCTTTTATGAAAATCAAGCGTATTCCCTCTGACTTTTCTGAATAATATATCACAGTCCCCTGTAATATTACAAATTATTCCCTCTTTAAATTAAAGAATCAATATTATCCTTCTTGTATATCATGGTTTTTTATGCTATAATATTTTTATCTCTTATTAAATTCCCATAAATCGAAAAGGAAACGAAGGGCACAAAAAGCAACTCCCTTCCCCTTTCGAGAAAAATACATTTTATCAATTAAATTAAGGATCGATTGATTCTCTCAAAGTCAATCAATGGTTTTTTTATGAAATATCTCATTTTAGTTCCCGATGGAATGGCCGACTGGAGAGTGCCCTCCCTCGACGGGAAAACGCCGATGGAGGTTGCAAATAAGCCCTGCATGGACATGCTCTCCTCCCTCTCCCTATGCGGCACAGTCTCAAACGTACCCGAGGGAATGGTGCCCGAAAGCGACACCGCCAACCTCTCGATCTTTTCCTATGATCCGAAAACTTATTCAAAAGGGCGGTCCCCCCTTGAGGCGGTCAGCATGGGCATTGATATGCAGCCTGAGGATACCGCCTATCGCTGCAACTTCGTCACCCTGAGCGATGAATTCGATTACGATCAAAAAATCATGGTGGACAACAGCGCCGACGAGATCTCCACCCCCGAGGCAGACGAGCTGATAAAGGCCCTGAACGCCGCCCTCAGCGATGAGTGCCGCCGTTTTTACACCGGGGTAAGCTACCGCCATTGCCTCATCTGGAAGGACGCTGACGACCTCTTCCCCTTCGCCCGTCCCCACGACATTATCGGACAAAAAATAAGCGAGCATCTCCCGTCAGGGGAGACGGGGGCGCCCTTTTACCGGCTGATGCGGGCAAGCTACGATATTCTGAAGGATCATCCTGTCAATATCGAGCGGCGCAAAAAGGGCAAGCGTATCGCAAACTCGATCTGGCTCTGGAGCCCCGGCAAAAAGCCCGCCCTCCCCTCCTTCGAGGAGAAATGGGGACTTCGAGGCGCCGTTATTTCGGCGGTGGATCTCCTAAAGGGAATTGCCATCTGCGCCGGCATGACCTCCATTGATGTTGAGGGCGCAACAGGCAACATTCATACCAACTACAAGGGCAAGGCGGATGCCGCCATAAGGGCTTTCAAAGAGGGCTATGACCTTGTTTATATCCATGTGGAGGCCCCCGACGAGGCGGGTCATCGCGGAGAGGTTGAAAACAAGTGCCTCTCCATCGAATACATCGACGAGCAGATTCTTCGTCCGGTATACGACTATTTGCACAGTAGCGACGAGCCATATAAAATCCTTGTGTTGCCCGACCATCCGACCCCTCTCGAAATCAGAACCCACAGCAAGGAACCGGTTCCCTTCTTCCTTTATAACAGCAGTGCCCGACTTAAGGGAGTCTCCTGCTTTACCGAGGAGACGGCAAAAAGCACCGGCTATCATATCCCGGACGGGTGCGACCTTATCGGACTTTTGACCGATGCATAACTTCACTTAAATTAAGGCAGCCTTTTAATATCACAATTTAAGAAAAGGATTGATTTCACCAACCTTGAAATCACGGTTTAATCATGTTCAACAAAGACAGAAAAACCTTTTTTGGACAAAGACAGGTCGAGGCTCCCTCTCCCGTCAAAGCCGAGACACGTCCGACTGTCGAGCTGTTTGAGTGGATCGAGCTCTTAATATTGTCCGCCTGCTTTGTCATAATACTCTTCACCTTTGTCCTCCGCCCGGCACGGGTGGTAGGGGACTCAATGATTGACACTCTGCACGAGGGGGAGACACTGATTATATCAAACTTTTTCTATACGCCAAAGCAAGGGGATATCGTTGTTTTTCAGGTTTCCCCCGATAAATATACCGATCCGATAGTCAAGCGGGTTATCGCCACCGAAAATCAGGTGGTGGACATCGACTTTAATACCTGGACCTTAAAGGTAGACGGAGTTGTGGTGGACGAAAGCAGCTACCTCTATCTTAACGGCTTCGATGCCACCTCCTCGGGGTCAAGGGTCAATTTTCCCTTCACAGTCCCGGAGGGCTGCATTTTCGTGCTGGGGGACAACCGAAACAACTCCCTTGACAGCCGCAGCGCCCGTATCGGTCCTGTCGATGTGCGCAGCGTCCTTGGCAAGGTTGTTCTACGCATCTCTCCAATCTCAAAAGTCGGAGTGGTTAAATAATGTCATCAGGTGTGATTCAATGGTTTCCGGGACATATGGCAAAAACCCGCCGCCTCATTGCCGAAAACCTCAAGATTGTCGACATTGTTTTCCAGTTGCTGGACGCCCGCATTCCCGAAAGCTCCAAAAATCCCGAAATCTCCCGTCTGACCGAGGGCAAGCCGATTTTAACCTTGCTGAACAAGGCCTCTCTCGCCGACCCCGAGGTAAGCGCAAGCTGGATTTCCTGTTTTGCAAAAGACGGCTCTCCTTCCCTTTTGATCGACTGTATCACCGGTGAGGGGATCCGGGAGATTGCCCCCTTATCTCGGGAGATTCTTAAAGAAAAACTGGCACGCTATGACGCCAAGGGCATGGGAGGACGCAAAATCCGCGCGATGATTGTCGGCATCCCGAATGTGGGAAAATCCTCGCTGCTCAACCGCCTGTGCGGCGGAAAGCGGGCAAAGGTAGAGGATCGCCCCGGCGTTACCCTTAACAAGCAATGGGTAAGCACCCCCGACGGACTTGATTTGCTGGATATGCCCGGCGTGCTCTGGCCGAAATTTGACGACCGCATCACCGGCGAAAATCTCGCCATCACCGGCGCGCTCAAGGATCAGGTTATTGACATCGAGGAAATTGCCATGATTCTATGCGGCAGGCTGAGAAAGAGCTACCCTATCCCTTTTGCCGAGCGATACAAGCTGCCCTGCATGGCAGAGCTTGAGCATCTTGACAACTACGACCTCTTCGAGCTGATCGGTAAAAAGAGGGGCTGCATTCTTTCAGGGGGTGTCATCGACCATCGACGCACCGCCGTCATGCTGCTGGACGAGTTTCGAGGAGCAAAAATCGGACGTATTTCCCTTGAACAACCAAACTAACAAGACTACTGCTATAGGATGTGACTTTTATGATTGATTCTTCCTTTACAGAAATATTTGCCGCCGAGGGCTACAAATACATTTGCGGCGTCGATGAAGCAGGGCGCGGTCCCCTTGCCGGTCCTATTGTCGCCGCCGCCTGTATTCTCCCCCTCGGTCTGAAAATTGAGGGGCTGAACGACTCAAAAAAGCTCACGCCCAAGCGGCGGGATGAGCTTTTTGACATTATCTGCGAGAAGGCGGTCGCTTACTCAATTGCAAGCGCCAGTAATGAAGAGATTGATCAGCTCAATATTTTGAATGCCTCCATGATCGCCATGATTCGCGCCATCGATACCCTTCCCGTCAAGGCGGATCTCGCCCTTGTGGACGGGAACATCGCGCGGGGCTTTAAAATCAAGGCGGTTCCAATCATCAAAGGGGATCAAATCTGCCCCTCAATCGCCGCCGCCTCCATTTTGGCTAAGGTAACCCGAGACCGTATCTGCCTGGAATACGACGCCCTCTATCCCGAATACGGTTTTGCCTCCCACAAGGGTTATCCCACAAAACAGCACAAGGAAAATATCATCAAATACGGTATTCTCCCGATCCACCGCAAAACCTTCTTAAAATTTCTTGACAAAGAGCCTACCTCTCTGCCGGTGAACAGAAAATGAAAACCACAAGAAGCACCGGACGGCAGGGAGAGGAGGCTGCCTGCCGCTATCTTATCGAGCAGGGCTACCGTATTGTCGCCCGCAATCTTTATTTTTCCCACAATGAGATTGACATCATCGCAGAAGACGAAGATTTTCTCGTCTTTGTGGAGGTAAAATCACGCCGCCGCCCCGCCGATGTACCCGATCGCTACGGGCGGCCGGCTAATGCCGTCTCCGACAAAAAGCAAAAAAGCATCCTGAAAGCGGCGACCGAATATTTGCGGCAAACCCCCACCTCAAAACGCCCGCGCATCGATGTAATCGAGGTTTATCTCGAAGGTAGGGACAAAACAGATATTCGGCACATCAGAAATGCGTTTTACGCATAAAATATAGAAGCTATACATAAGAATAACGGCATTAAACATGCTTAAAGGAGGCGTCTTATGAAACTGAGATTGTTCGACCTCCACTGCGACACCCCTTACGAGCTTTACAAAAAGCGGCTTCCTCTTGACAAAAACACCCTTCACGTGTCCCTTGACGGCGCCGCCGGCTTTTTTCAATATGCGCAGGTAGCCGCTGTATGGAGCGATTACCGCCGCACCGACGAGGAGGTTTATTTCGATTTTTGGAGAATAGCCGAAAATTTTAAGAATGAATTGCAAATAAACAGCCACCGTGCCGCCCTTGCAAGCACAGCTGGCGATATCGACACCGCTATCGAGAGCAAGCGTGCCCCCTTCATTCTCTCGGTGGAGGATGCCCGTTTGCTTGCCGGGGACATCACCCGACTTGATGCCCTCCATAAGGCAGGTGTTCGGCTACTGACCCTTGTATGGCAAGGAGAAAGCTGCATCGGTGGCGCTTTCGATACCGATGCCCCTCTCACCGACTTTGGCAGAGCCGCTCTTCATCGCTGTTTTGAGCTGGGTATTCTTCCCGACATCTCCCACGCCTCCCGTCCTGTAACCGACGAGGTAATCGCCACGGCAAAGGAAAGGGGGAAACCGGTAGTCGCCTCCCATTCCAACGCCTATGATGTTTGTGCCCACCGGCGCAACCTAAGCTCTCAAAGTTTCACACAGCTTCTGGAGCTTGGCGGCATTGTCGGCATCAGTCTTGCCCCTCAGCACCTGACGGACAGTCAAGACTGCGCCATTGACAACATTCTCCCTCACATTGACTATTATCTGTCCCTCGGCGGAGAGAAGGCTCTCTGCCTTGGCTGCGATTTTGACGGAATAGATAACACCCCATCGGGCATTGATGGTATCGCCCACCTCTATCGGCTTGCCGAAGCCCTTGCCCGCCAAAACTACAGCGATACCCTGATCGACAGTATTTTCTTTACAAATGCCTACAATTTTTTCAAAAGAAACATGATACAATAAAAGCGAGGAATTGCTAAATGAACTATATCAGCACAAGGCTTACCGAAATGGGAGCGAAAACATCGGCCGCGCAGGCAATCAAAACCGGTCTTGCCGCCGACGGGGGACTTTTCATGCCCGAGAAGCTGCCCTCCCTCTCATCAGCCGATTTTGATAATCTTGCTGCCAAATCCTATCCTGAGCGTGCCGCCGATATCCTGTCACGCTATCTTGACGACTATACTTATGAGGAGCTGCTTGCCGACTGCAATGAGGCCTATTCGGAAGAGCGTTTTCCCGGCGGCGCCGCGCCTGTTGTTCCCATTACCGACAATATCATCGCCCTTGAGCTGTGGCACGGTCCCACCTGTGCATTTAAGGATATGGCACTTCAGATCATGCCCCGCCTGCTCTCCCGCGCCCTGAAAAAGACAGGGGAGGAGCGCCGCGCCCTCATCCTTGTTGCCACTTCAGGAGATACGGGCAAGGCCGCCCTTGAGGGATATCGGGATGTTCCAAATATAGATATTCAGGTTTTCTATCCGGTAGACGGTGTCAGCCGCATACAAAAGCTGCAGATGGCCACCCAAGAGGGGAACAATGTGGATGTCTGTGCCATCCGCGGCAACTTTGACGACGCTCAAAACGGAGTAAAGAGCATTTTTTCCGATAAGAAGACCGCGCAAATCCTTTCGGACAGGGGTTATTTTCTCTCCAGCGCAAATTCCATCAATTGGGGTCGCCTCGCCCCCCAGATTGTCTACTATGTATCGGCCTACTGCGATATGGTCACCGCCGGCATGATAAAGGCGGGGGAAAGCATCGATATTTGCGTTCCCACCGGAAATTTTGGCAACATTTTTGCCGCCTATCTTGCAAAGCTCAGTGGCCTCCCCGTCAACCGACTAATCTGCGCCTCTAACAGAAACAACATCCTCACCGATTTTCTGAAGACGGGGATATATGACCGCAACCGCCATTTTTATACCACCACCTCCCCTTCAATGGATATCTTGATTTCGAGCAATCTTGAACGCCTCTTATATCTAACGGCGGGAGCGAAACGCACCGCCGACTATATGAAGCAGCTTGCAGAAGAGGGGCGCTATGAAATTGATGCCGATGTAATGGAAAAAATCCGCGCCTCCTTCACCGGTTTTTTCTGCGACGAGGAGGGGACGGCCGCCGCCATTAAAGAGACCTTCCACCGCCACGGCTATCTTCTGGACACCCACACCGCCGTCGGCTATCACTGTGCAAAGCAGTATCAAGAAAGCGGCGAAGGCGGCAGAAAAATCCTGCTCGCCTCCACCGCCAGTCCCTATAAATTTGCCGCCGATGTGCTTGCCGCCCTCACCGACAGGAAGGCGGAGGATACCCTTAATGCGCCCGACGCCCTTCATGCCCTGACCGGTACGGAAATCCCTGTTCCGCTTCGGGGACTTGCAGAGCGCGTCCTTCGCTTTGACAAGGTTGTCGACCGCTTGGATATGCTCAATTGTGTGCTCGAATTTGCAAGCGCAGGCAAAAAAGCCTGAATCGGCTCATGGTATTGGCGCTGTATCGCTTTAGCTAAAGTTGTTACGCTGCTTAAAAGTGGCGCAAACCGTATCGGTGCAGGAGGTTGCATAACTGGGACCCACCGCGATTTTCTCGGCAGTACAGTAGGTATCCCCGTCGTGATAAACACAGTTTTTCACGTCGCAGGATATACCTTTATTGCGCTTTTGCCTTTTTCCCAGTGTTTCCTTCTGCTGATAATTGGTTTCATTTTGCCCGTTTGTTAACATATCTTATCCTCCCAACCTTGGTTTTTCATCATTAATTTTCCCGAATTGTCTCTTTCTTATACACCTGAGCTGTAATAGTTCAAATCAACCAATTTATTCTTTTTTGTCAAAATATCAATTATAAAAACACACCTTTACCCGCCCTGCATCCTTTGATAGGGCAGGCTGTCAAAAGGAGAAACCCAATGGCCCTCTATGCTATAGCCGACCTGCACCTGTCCACAAATTCGGTCACCAACAAATCTATGGAAGTGTTCGGAAACCGATGGACAGGTTATACCGATAAATTGATCAATAACTGGAATCGTCTTGTAACCGATGAGGACACCGTTGTCCTGCCCGGTGATATTTCCTGGGCACTCACCCTCACGGAGGCTTTGTGCGACTTTCAGTTCATCGCAAAGCTGAAGGGGACAAAGCTCATCGGCAAGGGTAACCACGATTTTTGGTGGGCATCCCTCACAAAGATGAACAGCTTTCTTGCCGACAACCAAATTGACAATATCAAATTTCTGCACAACAACGCCTTCGCTGTTGACGAATACATCATCTGCGGGACACGGGGCTGGTTTTACGACGAAAAGCAGTCGGGCATCCCTGAAAATACCGACTATAACAAGCTTGTGAATCGAGAGGTTCAGCGTCTTGCCCTCAGCCTTGAGGCAGGGGAGAGGCTGTCTCAAAAAACGGGATACCCTATCCTTGTTTTTCTTCACTTTCCTCCAGTATGGGGAAATTTTGTCTGCAAGGAGATTCTTGACCTTCTGAAAAACTACCGGATTAAAAGGTGCTTTTTCGGGCACATTCACGGCGGATACGACACCCCGCCCGCCTTTAACTTTGAGGGGATCGATTTTCGCCTCATCTCAGCCGACCACCTTAATTTTACCCCCCTCTACATACCCCGGTAAAAATCGCCTACGGCAGAATCGACCTTTTTGCTGCAAAATGCGCCCCCTTGAAATTCACCGCCTGATATCCGAGTGCAATTTACACTAATTCTCTTGACTTTATATCCCATGACAAGTAAAATATATAGTATGTTTAAATAATCTAAATAGAAAGCTTTGGAGGACAGATCTAAATGAGTCTGCAAAAAACCGTAAAGACCGGGACTAATCTTTATGAAATAGAGTTTTTGGTCAACAAGAATGACTTTGACGCCGCGATTGAAAAAGCCTATCGCAAAAATGTCAAAAGTATTAATGTTCCGGGCTTCCGCAAAGGAAAAGCCCCGAGAAGCATCATCGAAAAAATGTATGGCGTTGGTGTATTCTATGAAGAAGCCATCAACGACTGCCTGCCCGCCGCCTATTCGGAGGCCGCTAAAGAAAGCGCATTGGACATCGTCAGCCAACCGGAGTTTGACGTTTCCTCCATTGACGAAAACGGCGTCCTTGTCAAGGCCACCGTTTATGTAAAACCTGAGGTTCAGATTAAGGACTATCTCGGCATCCCGGTTGAAAAGGTTGTCACCCCGGTAACCGATGCCGATATCGACGCGGATATTAACGCGGCAAGGGAGCGCAACGCCCGCACCATCGATATTACCGACCGTCCGGCGGAGCTTGGCGACACTGCCGTTATCGACTATGAGGGCTTCTGCGATGACATTCCCTTTGAAGGGGGCAAGGCAGAGGGTCACCATCTCAAGCTCGGCTCCGGCCAGTTTATTCCGGGATTTGACGAACAGATCGTCGGCAAAAGCATCGGCGAATCCTTCGATGTCAAGGTCACCTTCCCCACCGAATATCATGCCGAAAATCTTGCCGGCAAGGATGCCATCTTCAAGGTTACCCTTCATGGGCTGAAGGCAACCGAGCTGCCCGCTCTTGACGACGAATTTGCCAAGGATGTTTCGGAATTTAACACTCTGGATGAATATAAGGCCGACGTTGCGGCTAAACTTACAAAGAAAAATGAAAGCGCCGCCGAGGCTCAGGTTGAAGAGCAGCTGATCGATGCCCTAATTGATCTACTGGATGCTGACATCCCCACCCCCATGTTCGATACCGAAACCGAGAATTTCGTTCGCGATTTCGACAACCGCCTCAGAATGCAGGGATTGAATCTATCCACCTACTTTAACTACACCGGTCTCAACCTTGACGCTCTCAGAGAGCAGTTCAGACCCCAGGCAGAGCGGCAGGTTAAAACCCGCCTTGCTCTTGAAAAGATCGCCGAGCTTGAGGGATTCGAGGTCAGCGACGAAGAGATTGAAGAGGAATACAACCGCATAGCCAAGCTTTACAGCATGGAAGTCGAACAGATTAAAAACAGCATCGATGCTGAAGGTATCGCCGCTGATCTGAAGGTGAAAAAGGCGGTTGAGCTTGTGAAGGAAAAGGCTGTTGTCACCGAAAAGACCGCTGAAACTGCCGAGACCGCCGAGGCTACCGATGCTGCCGAGGCTACCGATGCTGCCGAGGTCGACAAAGAAGAAAAATAACTCCCTTTTACGCTCTTTAGTAACGGTCATGTTTTTTAGGTCATAGACTATCATTTATGGCTCTGTAAAGTTAAAATGAAAGAATAGCTCTCAAAATCGTAGATTTTCAGGCTGCCACGAGGAAATACTTCTGTTTTTGCTTTTTAGTAAGCTTTAGACCAGCAACCTGAGCTGGAGTTTGACCA
>JAAYQM010000058.1 GCA_012519315.1 Clostridiales bacterium
CACCGTCCCAAACTTTGCCCTGCCCTTTGACAAATCATGGCTTCTGCTGACCCGCCCAAAGACTGCCGCCCCCGGACGTGCCCTATCAGTATACCATCTTTGTACCAAGTTGTCAACTCCTTTTTTCTAAATATTCTAGCTTTCTCTTTAAAATTTATTTCGTCATTCAAACATATATAATTGTTGCATTTTATTTAACTTTTCGCAAAACCTGTTTCTTTTCATCGCTAAATCTGCTATAATATTCAAACAAAGAATTTACTTATATAATTAATGATAAATCCCGCTTTTTTGCGGAGAAACGAGGACAAAGTGAAAAAGCACAATCCAGACGACACCTGCAAAGCCTGCAATCGACTGGGCAAGGTAGGCGGTCAAGCGGTTCTTGAGGGCGTTATGATGAAAGCAGGCGACAATTACTGTGTCGCTATTCGCAAACCGGATAATACCATTGATATAAAAAACCGTACCTTCCAATCAGTGAGGAAAAAACATAAAATTTTGAATCTTCCCCTTATCCGCGGCATGGTCAATTTTGTCGAAATGATGATACTCAGCTTCAAAACCCTTGCCATTTCAATCGAATCTCTCGGCATTGAGGAAGAGGAAACAAGGTTCGAAAAATGGCTTCAAAAGCACTTTGGGCGCAGCATCATGGATTTGGTTATGGGAATAGCCACTGTTTTGGGTCTAATTCTTGGCATCGCCCTTTTTACTCTGTTGCCAACTCTGACCACAGCAGGTATCGACAATCTGACCGGCGAAAAGCTGAACAGTTTCAGATCGGTCATTGAGGGAGTTATCCGTATCGGCATATTTGTTCTCTATATTTATCTTGTATCTTTAATGAAGGAAATCCGGCGCACCTTCGAATATCACGGCGCCGAGCATAAAGCGGTTGCCTGCTATGAGTCTGGAGATCCCCTCACTGTCGAAAACACAAAAAAACACAACCGTTATCATGCTCGCTGCGGGACAAATTTTATATTTGTCATGCTGATCATCAGCATCATCGTCTTTTCCTTTGTAACGTGGAGTAATCTCTATATCCGAGTTGCATTGAAACTGATACTTATTCCCCTTATAGTCGGGATCGGTTACGAATTTATTATGTTTGCCGGCAAACATACCAACCCTATCACCAAGATTTTCTGCGCGCCCGGTCTCTTGATGCAAAGAATCACCACACGAGAACCCGACGATTCTCAGATTGAAATTGCCATTACCGCGCTTAAAAATGCGCTGCCCGACGAGTTCCCCGAGGTTTTGGCAGATACCGTAAATAACGCCGAGTCCGAATTTTCAGTGTTTTCCGAACCGACTGAGACCCCCGAATCATCAGTAGAGGATTCTGCCCTTCCGGCACAAGAGGAAGCTATAAATAATGACGAGAACTGATATAATCCGCCGCCTTAGGGCGGCGGGTATCGATAATCCCGAAAATGAGGCTCTGATCTTAATTTCCGAAGTCTGCTCTATCAGCGTTGAAAAAATCATTCGCGATCGAGATACCGACTATTGCCATCCTGCCCTTACACAGGCACTATCTCGACGAGAACAGCGGGAACCGCTGCAATATATTATTGGGAAGTGGCCCTTCTGTAGCGAAATTTATTTTGTCTCTCCCGATTGCCTTATCCCGCGGGCAGATACCGAGATGCTTGTCTACCATGCGGCGGAAAAATTGCCGCCCGGCGCCTACTTTGCCGATCTTTGCACCGGCAGCGGATGTATTGCCATATCAATTTTAGCTAAGCGCCCGGACTGCTCAGCGATAGCTGTGGATATTTCTCGCGGCGCTCTCAACTTAGCGCGGAAGAATGCTATCCTCAACGACGTTGAGGACCGTATTCAGTTTTATGAACACGATCTGCTCTGCGACACTGAATACTTTCTTCCTCCCGATCGCACCTTTGATGCTATTATATCGAATCCGCCCTATGTGAAAAGCACAGATATAGACAAACTCGCCCCCGAGCTTGCCTATGAACCGAGGATTGCCCTTGACGGCGGCGCCGACGGGATGGCCTTTTACCAGCTTATTCTGTTAAAATGGGGTAAGTATCTGAAGTCCGACGGCTTTTTTTTATTTGAGACGGGATTTGATACCGCCGCTAAAGTGAAAAAGCTTGCCGAGGCACTCAACCTTGACTGTGCCATAGAAAAGGATTCAGGCGGCAATCAAAGAATGGCCGTCATAAAAGACATACCCGGGGGTTGCCATGAACCTTAAACGCTCTTTTAGCGTATCCTATCTTTGTGAGTATAACATTACATTAATTTGAAAGGACCCGCCATTTTTTATGAAGAAAACGAGTTTATGCATTCTTTTCGGGGGAAAATCGACCGAATATGAAATTTCCCTGCGCTCGGCTTATACAGTTTTGACCAACATCGACAAGGATAAATATGATATTACCGCCGTCGGTATCACTAAAAGGGGCTACTGGTATTGCTATACAGGTCCTTACGAAAAGATTTTAGACGACAGCTGGTGCGCTGACACCGAACATCTAACGTCCGCCCAGCTATCGACAAACTTTGGCGAGGGATCCCTTATTCTGCTGAACGAAAATACCTATCGCCGCATAAAAATTGATGTTGTTTTCCCTGTGGTACATGGCGTCTACGCCGAAGACGGCACCCTCCAGGGTCTGCTTGAGCTTTCGGGAATCCCTTATGTCGGCTCAGACTGCGCATCAAGCGCCCTCTGTATGGACAAAGCCTTTACAAAGCAGATACTAAACAACCACAATATTCCACAGGCAAAATGCATTATCTTCCAGAAGTCCCGACTTAAAAAAGATCCCGACGCCGCAAAAGCAGAAATTGAATCTCAATTTTCATACCCTGTTTTTGTGAAGCCCTCCAATTCCGGCTCCTCGGTGGGCGCATCTAAAGTAGCCGCTGCGGACGCACTCATCCCCGCTCTCTTTGATGCGGCTCGCTACGATGATAAAGTAATCGTTGAGGAATATATAAACGCCAAGGAAATCGAGGTTGCCGTTCTCGGCAACGATACCCTCACCGTCAGCGAATGCGGCGAAATTGCCGCAAACAGCGACTTTTACGACTATGATACCAAATATGTAAAAAATATCTCCAGCTACTACATCCCGGCACGGATCGACGAGATTACCAGTGAAAAAATTCGCAGCTACGCAAAAAAAATCTACCGTATTCTCGGGTGCAAGGGGCTTTCCCGGGTAGACTTTTTTGTAAAGCATGATAACGGCGACATCATCTTCAACGAAATAAACACCCTACCCGGCTTTACATCGATCAGCATGTATCCAAAATTGTTAATGCATGCAGGTCTTACTCTGCCCGAGATCATCGACCGCCTTATACAGCTCGCCAAAAACCATTAAAGAAAGGAACATTCACTTGATTGGTATATTTGACAGCGGCCTCGGCGGACTTACTGCCGTTAAGGAAATACGCCGACTTTTTCCGAATGAGGGAATGATCTATTTCGGGGATACCGGTCGCGTCCCCTACGGAACCCGTTCGAAGGAAATTATCCGCAAATACGCCCTGCAGGATATGCGTTTTTTAATATCAAAATCCAAGGAGCTGTCGGCGGTCCTTGTTGCCTGCGGAACGGTCAGCTCGGTAGCATTGGATGCTCTGAAAGATAACTTTTCCATACCTATCATCGGAGTTGTCAATCCGACGGCCGAGACAGCGGTGAAAACGACCAAAAACGGTATCATCGGCATCATCGGCACCAGCGCAACCATTAAAAGCGGTGCCTACGAAAAGCGAATTACCGAACTCGCCCCGGCTGCCAAAACAGTTGGCATCCCCTGCCCCTTGCTTGTTCCCCTTGTGGAAAACGGATTTATCGCCCCTGACAACGAGGTCACTCGCCTCGTGGTCAAGCAATATCTCGCCCCCATCAAAGCCGCCGGGGCGGACACTCTGATTTTAGGTTGCACTCACTATCCGATTATTGCCGGGATAATCGCCGCCGAAATACCCGGGGTTGCTCTGATCAATTCCGGGCTTGAGGCCGCCAAGACTCTCGCCCCCTATGTAAAAAATGATTCAAAGTGCGGTGATGTTCGCTATTTTGTCAGCGACAATCCTGATAACTTCAGCCATATCGCCTCTATATTCTTAGAGGAAAAAGCCGATATTGTTGCCGAAAAGGTTGATATAGAAAACTACTGATACCCGAACTCTCGAAAGGACGCTGCAATGAAAAACAAAGGTCTTCATGATATCTATTACAGATTCCCATCCGATTTTCCGCTCCCCTTCATTCTTGACGGGGCCACCGGAACAGCTCTGATGAAATCAGGAATGCCAAAGGGTGTGTCTACCGAAGAATGGGTGCTGGAACATCCCGACTCTATCAAAAAGATTCAGAGAGAGTACATTCGTGCCGGCTCGGATGCAATCTACTCCCCCACCTTTGGGGCAAATCGCGCCGTCCTTTCCCGCCACGATATAAAAAAAGACGTCTCCGAAATAAACCGCTCCCTTCTTTCCCTATCAAAAGCAGCAGTAAAAGCCCAAGGCGAAAACTCCGGCAGCCGCTGCCGCATTGGCGGAGATATGTCCCCTACAGGCTGCATGCTGGAACCTTTCGGCGATACTACCTTTGACGAAGTGGCAGATATCTATGCCGAACAGGCAGCCGCCCTCGCCGACGCCGGCGCCGATTTTATCTGCATTGAAACGGGAATTTCCCTACAGGAAGCAAGAGCTGCCGTCATCGGCACAAAATCGGTCACCGCTCTCCCTGTTTTTGTCACCCTCACCTTTGACGAGACAGGACGGACAATGTCGGGAGATACTCTGGCCGCCGCTATTGTTACCCTCGCCAATCTCGGTGTTTGCGCCGTAGGAGCCAACTGCTCAAGCGGACCGGAGGATATGCTGACCCTCCTTGCCCAGGCCGCAAAATATGGGGCGGCCTATGGTATTCCGCTGATCGCAAAGCCAAACGCCGGTATGCCTCATACCGATGATGAAGGAAACACCTCCTTCGATCTGTCTCCCGATGAGTTCGCCCCCTATACCAAGAAGTTCCTTGAGGCCGGCATCTTTGTTTTAGGCGGTTGCTGCGGCACCGATCACCGTTACATCTCTCTGATACGCAAGACGGCCGATCAGTTTGCCCTGACAGAAGCACCCGATTATTTACGAGAAGCACAAAATATCTCACCTGAATTTTTGGCGGCAAACAATCGAATTGTCTGCGATATTCGCCATGCAAAGAAAAACAAATCACCGATTGCAACCGACGACAGTTTTTTCGATGCCGTCACAACAGCACAAGAGAACGGAATTGAGATTTTACACATCAATGTTACGCCCTCCGGCGCCGAAATCCTTATGGAAAACGAATTTTTTCTAAGTGTTCCGATAATGCTGTCCGGTGATGAGAAGGAGATTGCCATCATTTGCCGGAGATACAACGGACACCCCATAGTTTTATAAACAAAACAGTTTTTTTCAAAACAGCAATAAAAAAAGACCGCACAAGCGATCACATCTCAATATAAACTTAAAGTAAAACAGTGCCTCCCGGGCACCCTCGAACCTGCCCTGTGTACATACCATGTACGGGCAGGTTTAACATTCATTCATTAATTTCGTTTAATGAATAACATTGTTGTTGCTCATTTCCATAAAACGCACGTACGCCTCTTCAGGACTGGAAACATTGTTTTCAATCGATTCGGCCATACAGAGATCATGTGCGCCGCAACCTGGAACATGCTGATGCTGAACGCCGAACTCATATTCGATCCCGTACTGATCCAACACCTTTGCTGCCGCGGGACTTATACTTGATGCATAAACCTTTTGCACACCGCCAAATGCAAGTAAATAAGCATGGGCCAGTCCAAGGGATCGGTCTGCAACCGTTGCACCGTTGAAAAAGTCTCTATCCTTTTTCAACCAGTTAAGAATTGGGCAAATGCCTTTTTCGTAAGAAATATGCACCGCCTCATCACACACGACTACAAACTCGGCATTCCGTTTGGAAAGCAGTTTTTTTGCATTCGTTAATGAATTCATACTTCCTCCGCGAAAAATGCTGTTGTTTATTATATAAACAGAGTCGTAAACAATACGCCTCCGGATATATTATAAGGCCCCGCCGCACCGGGTTAAGGTGTCGGCGGTTATTGATTTTATCGACTAATAGTAGTGTTTGCGTTTTTAAAAAGAATATTCCCCCAAGACTAAAACCCTCCAGAACTATTATATCAACATACCTGTCTGAAAACTATAAGGAAATCATATCAATAGGTCTGTCAGGGCGGATCTGAACCGTCTCAAGGGTTTGCATTGCCTCATCACACAACGCCTCAAAATCAAGCAGCTTTTCCTGGGCAAGAACCTTTTTTAGTATAGGCTTTGTCCTGGGATGTTTGGGTGTAAAGACGGTACAACAATCCTCATAGGGAAGAATCGAAATGTCATATGTGTCAATCTGTCTCGAAATTCTTACAATTTCCTCCTTATCAAGACCGATACAAGGACGGAAAACAGGCATTGAAACTATGCTGTCCGTTACACTGATGGCCTCCATGGTCTGACTGGCAACTTGTCCTAAGCTTTCGCCTGTAATAAGAGCGCCGCAACCAAGCTTCTCGGCCTGCCTTTCGGCCAGGGTCATCATAAACCTGCGAAGAATAATCGTAAAATAGTCCTCCTCGCAGTTTCTCTTTATTTCCTCTTGTATTTTTGTCAGTGAAATTATGTGTACATATATACGCTCGCAATATTCGGACATCTTTTGCGCAAGGGAAAGAACCTTCAGTTTAGCTCGCTCGCTGGTGTAGGGGTAGCTTTCAAAATGAAGGGCATCAAGAACAACCCCTCTTTTCGCCATCATAAAGCCTGCGACAGGGCTGTCTATCCCCCCTGAAAGCAACAGAAGCCCCCGTCCTCCCGTCCCGACAGGAATACCGCCGGCGCCCCGCTGCTGTCCTGCGTGCACATAGGCAGAATCCTCCCGTATCTCGACTCTGACCACCACATCCGGGTTTGAAAGATCGACCTTAAGATGGGGCATGACTTCAAGCAAAACGCCGCCCACCTCTGCCGATATCTCCGGCGAGATCATCGGAAATGTCTTGTCAGAGCGCTTCGCCTCAACCTTAAAGGTTTTCACCCTTGAAAGCTGCGCCGGCAAATACTTAGCGGCACAATCCTTGATCGACTCGATATTCTTTTCGGCGACCGCCGCACGGGCAACCCCCGCTATGCCAAAGACCTTCAAAACCGATTGATACATTCCGTCGATATCCGGCTTATCATGACTGTCAGAGTCTTGATTTAAGGGTTTTATAAAGATCGTGCTTTGCGCACGGGAAATAGCAAAGTCGCCAAAGCGGCGCGCCCTGCGCTTAAGGGATTTTATAAGCATACCCTCAAAATTGGAACGATTTGCCCCCTTGAGAATAATTTCACCGTATTTGCAGAGTATAACTTCATTCATAATAACAAGGTATGCCTTTCTTTATCTGATCTGACCGGAGCCGTCGATCAGATACTTCTCGGTAGTCAACGCCCTAAGCCCCATCGGCCCTCTTGCATGAAGCTTTTGAGTGGATATGCCGATTTCCGCGCCAAATCCGAACTCGCCGCCGTCGGTAAAGCGCGTCGAGGCATTGACATAAACAGCGGCCGCATCAACCTCCTGCTTAAACTTTTGTGCATTGTCAAGGGAGGCGGTAATGATGCCATCGCTATGTTTTGTATTATATTTGTTGATATGCGAAATTGCTTCGTCAATAGAATCCACAATCCGCACAGCAAGGATATAGTCATTGTATTCGGTAGCATAGTCGGTCTCATCAGCCGTTTTTGCCTCCGGAATAATGGCACATGTGCGCCGGCAGCCGCGTATTTCTACATTATAGGGCGCAACAGAATCAGCAAACTTCGGCAAAAACGCATCGGCAGCCGCACTATGAACCAGCAGGGTTTCAATAGCATTGCAAACGGAGGGGCGGGAGACCTTAGCATTCTGAGCAACCCGAACTGCCATCTCTATATCAGCAAATTCATCAACATAAAGATGACAATTGCCGGCGCCCGTCTCAATAACAGGCATTTTCGCATTTTCAACAACAGCCCGTATAAGACCGGCTCCGCCACGGGGAATCAATACGTCAATGTGTTGCCGCATCGACATTAAAATATTCGCCCCCTCCCGCTCGGTACGATCAATAAAGGAGAGGACATCGGGATTTATTCCCTCGGCGGCCAATGCCTCCCTCATCACCGAGACAAGAACGGTGTTCGTATTAAGCGCCTCTTTGCCCCCACGCAAAACAACGGCATTCCCTGTTTTAATGCAGAGTGCCGCCGCATCAACGGTCACATTGGGGCGGGCTTCATAAATAATGGCAATGACCCCTATAGGAACACGAACGCAGGATATTCCAAGTCCGTTCGGACGTACCCACCGTTCTCCCGAACCTATCGGATCGGGCAACCCGCACAGCTCCACAAGGGAGGCGGATATGGCGGCAAGTCTCTCCTCATTTAGTCTCAGGCGGTCGATCATAGTAACGGGCACTCCGTTTTGACCGGCATTCTGTATATCCTTCTCGTTAGCTTCAAGGATGTCGGCGGTTTTATCAATAATCAATTGAGCAATACGCTTAAGAACAGCATTTTTGCGCTGAGTTCCCGCCTGAGCAATAGAAAATGCCGCAGCCTTTGTAGCCGCACAGATACCCTCGACATAGTTATAAAGCTCGCTTCTGTCTTTACTGTTCATATGACTAATAATCGGCATTGTCAGTCGCCAACCTATCCTTTCATGTTTTTCGCTGTCCTGAGATGACCCGTCCGCCATACTCAGACAGCTTTTGAGGAATTGCCTTTAGACAGCGCACAAAAATATGTGCCGGGGCATTTTCCCTCAATTATATCATAGAGAATCTCCGGGTCGGTTCCGTTCACGATAACCATCGGGATGCCCTTTTCGGCAACAATGGCGGCCGCCTTAATTTTCGTCACCATTCCTCCCGTTCCCCGTTCGGTTCCGGCACCGCCAGCATAGGAATAAATCGTATCGTCAATCTTTTCAACCCGGTCAATCTTTTTTGCATTGGGATTCTTACGGGGATCGCTGTCATAAAGTCCGTCAATATCGCTGAGATTGACCAAAAGATCCGCATGTGTCACAAGTGCGACATATGCCGAAAGGGTGTCATTCCCGCCAAAATTCAATTCCTCGGAAGATACCGAGTCATTTTCATTGACAATCGGTATGCACCCCATGCCGATTAGCTGTTCAAAGGTGTTTTGCGCGGCAGCACGCCGGGTAAGGTCATCGAGCACGTCCTTTGTCATAAGAATTTGCCCGACGCAATAACCGTATGATCCGAAAATTTGTTCGTATATCTTCATAAGCTGGCTTTGTCCGACCGCCGCCAGCGCCTGTTTTTCTTCGGCAGAGCGGGGGCGATGGGTAAGACCAAGCCGGGCAATTCCGGCACTGACAGCACCGGAGCTGACCAAAACAACCTCATGTCCTCTGTTTTTCAAATCGGACAAGGTTCTTGCAAGAACCTCTATCCGGTGTAAATTCAACTTACCTGTAGGGTGAGTCAAGGTGGAAGAGCCAATTTTTACGACAATTCGATGTAGATTCTGTGAAATATGTGAATTTTCCATGTAAACCGTTTTCTTTCAATAATATTATTTAAATTTTTCATTAAAAGTATTTCAAAGTGCATAAAAATATATTATAATATAATATGACTACAAATAATTATAACGTGCTATCTGCAAAATTGCAAGTATAAACGCGTTTTTAATCTATTCAATTTTTCATTCCGAAAGGTGGGCATTTTTATGAAAAATAAATACTCCATTGAACTTGCCGACATTGTCATCAATATTCTCACCGAGGAAAGCGACGAATATGTTAAGGAAATAACCGAAATTACCAACGAACGTATCAAAAACATCATAACAAACGGCGATCACGTCTCAAAAATTGAGGCTGCTCTTTTTTGTGCCCTCGATTATTGCAGTGATAAACATAAATTGCAAAAAAAGCTGACAAGCGCAGAGGCGCAAATTGCCCTCTATCTTGCAAGCATCAACCGGCTCCAGGCCGAAAATGACGAGTTGCGCGCCCGCCTTGAAGCAACCGAACAAAAAAACGACCGCAAGGAACAACAAAATTGAAAACACAAAACATCCCTGAACTGCTTGTACCTGCAGGCTCCCGCGCCTCCCTCGAAGCGGCTATCGAAGCGGGCGCCGACGCAGTTTACCTAGGCGGCGCCTCCTTCAACGCGCGAGCAGGCGCACAAAACTTTGACGGCGAAGGGTTGGCGGAGGCTGTTGCCCTTTGTCATGCCTACGGCATCAAGGTTTATGCCGCCTTAAATACGCTTGTTTTTGACAGGGAGCTGTACTCCGTCCTCTCCTATGCCGAATTTCTTTATCGGTGCGGAGTGGACGCTCTGATTGTTGCCGATCTCGGTCTTTCCTCTCTCATACGAAGGTATCTGCCCGATCTCCCTCTCCATGCCAGTACACAAATGTCTGCTCATAACAGCGATGCCGGTCACATTCTCAAAGAATACGGTTTTTCCCGGATGGTCTGCGCCCGTGAGCTTTCTTATGACAACATAAAAAGTATCGTACAAAGCTCCCCCATTGAGATTGAAATATTCGTACACGGCGCTCTTTGCGTCTCCCACTCGGGTCAATGCCTTGCCAGCGCCATGATCGGACAGCGCAGCGGGAACCGCGGAGAGTGCGCCCAGCCCTGTCGCCTTCCTTGGCAAGGCTCTGCCGCCAAAAGAACCGAAAGATATCCCCTTAGCTTGCGGGATCTCTGCCTTGCCGGTCAGATTGATAAGCTTCTTCAGATAGGTGTGACTTCTCTAAAAATCGAGGGGCGCATGAAATCCCCCGAATACGTCTATCACGTCGTATCCACCTACCGCCGCCTCCTTGACGAAAGACGAAACGCCTCCCCCGAGGAAATCGGGTGGCTTGCCCGGGTTTTTTCAAGGGATGGTTTTACCGATCGGTATTTTACCGCAAAGCCGGATATAACAATGCTGGGGATCCGCACCGAGGAGAACAAGCAAAAAAGCCGGTCAATTCCTCCCTTTGAGGGATTGCGCCGCAAGATTCCGATTACCTTTGATGCAGTCCTGTCGGTCGGGGAGCCGGCGCGTCTGCGCGCCACCGTCCGCGATCGGTTTGTTGAGGTTTTCGGGGATACGGTGGAGACGGCCGTCAATGCTCCCCTCGCTAAGGAAACAGTTATTCGCTGTCTGTCAAAGCTCGGACAAACACCCTATTCGGTAAATAAAGACAATATCAATATTTCCCTCGACGGAGGATCGATGCTGCGCATTTCCAGCCTAAATGCGCTAAGGCGCGCTGCCATCGAACAGCTCATTAAAACCGACGAGAAGAGAACAAATTTTAAGCTTCCGCCTCTGTCGGAAAAGGAAATTTTATCACTAAGCAACAACCCCGTCAATGAGGGCAGGCAAGCATCTGTCAAAACCGCTCAATTCATGTCACCGGCGCAAATACCGCCGGAGGCTGTCAGCTATTTTGATATTATTTATCTTCCGCTGGAGACATATATTACCGCACCGGACAACCTATATAAAGGTGTCATTCTCCCTCCCGTTATCTTTAACGATGAAATTCGGCAAGTATCAAAAATGCTGAAATCCGCCGTGCAAAAGGGGGCGACCCATGCCCTTGTGGGCAATCTCGGTCACCTTTCTCTCGCACGTTGCCATAAGCTTATCTGCCATGGGGATTTTCGGCTCAACATTACCAACAGCTTGTCGGCGAAAGAAGCCGTTGAGGCAGGATTTACCGATGTAACCCTATCACCTGAGCTTTCCCTGCCCCAAATCAGAGATATCCCGTTTCCGAAATCAACCATTATCTACGGGCGGGTTCCGCTTATGCTCCTCGAAAAATGCGTCATCAAGGACAATGCCTCCTGCACACTTTGCGCCGACGGCAGCTTTGAGCTGACAGACCGGCGGGGGATTAAGTTTCCGGTTGTGCGCTCCTTCAAGCATCGAAATGTTTTGCTGAACAGCGTTCCTGTCTATATGGCGGACAGGGTAGAACTGCTTATAAAATACAATATCGGCGCCCATCATTTTATTTTTACCACAGAAACGAATGCCGAATGTCAGGAGATTATCCGAGCCTATAAGAAAGGGCTCCCGCCCAAGGCCGGCACTCATAACATAAGGCGACTTCACACCTAATTCACTTCATCGAAAGGAACACCATGCACCCAATAAGAATCAAAATAAAGCGTCTCAGAAAGACGGCCATCATACCCGAATATGCTACAGAAGGGTCTGCCGCTCTCGATCTTCACGCTGACGTCGATAAACCCATAACCATAAGCCCCGGCGAACGCGCTCTGATACCCACCGGCATTGCCATGGAACCGGAGAACCGCGGCGTGGTTGCTCTTCTTTGCGCCCGGAGCGGTCTTTCTACCAAACACGGTCTGGCTCTTGCCAACAGTGTCGGCGTCATCGACAGCGACTATCGCGGTGAAATCCTTGTCTCAATGATCAACAACGGAAGTCTGCCCTATTCGATAGAACCCGGTGAGCGAATTGCTCAGCTCTTGTTTATGCCGGTATTCCACGCCGAAATAATCAAGACAGAAGCACTGAAGGAAACCCTTCGCGGTTCGGGCGGATTCGGGTCAACAGGCACAAAATAAATTCATATCCATTTGCAATTAACAATATAGCAGAGCCTCTTATACTTTTAATGTCTTGTATAATAGAATTGCGCACTTTTCGGTCCAATTGTGAAATACAACACATTCTCTAGCAAAGATTAGACTATAAACATAGATATTGTCCGGGTCAAGGCGACTCGGGAAGGGTAGGTATCACAGAAAATGTCAAAACATATCGGAATAGATTTGGGAACGGCAAATACCCTCGTTTATATGAAAGGAAAGGGCATCGTCTTAAGAGAGCCCTCTGTCGTTGCCATTGACTCACGGGGATCAAAGGTATTGGCTGTCGGAGGAGAAGCAAAGCTCATGCTCGGAAAAACGCCGGGCGCCATCTCCGCATTGCGCCCTCTTAAAAACGGTGTTATTGCCGACTTTGACTATACAGCCACCATGCTTCACTATTTTTTCAAAAAGGTTGTGGGGAGCACTCTTTTCAGCCGACCGAAGGTTATTGTCTGCATTCCCTACGGAGTGACCGGCGTTGAGCGTCGTGCCGTCGAGGACGCAACGCTTGAGGCCGGCGCGAAAAGCGTGGCACTTATCGAAGAGCCCATCGCCGCAGCCATAGGTGCCGGACTGCGTGTCGGAGATGCCCGGGGCAGTATGATTGTTGATATCGGCGGAGGCACTACCGAGGTAGCCGTCATCAGCCTCGGCGGCATCGTAATATCCAACTCCTTGCGTATTGCGGGCGACGAGCTGGATAATGCCATCGTTTCTTATATCAAGCGAAAATATAATGTCTTAATCGGCGAAATAACCGCCGAAATGCTGAAAAAAACCATCGGCTCCGTTCATCCGTCAACCGATTCCGGTGTTATGGAAATACGCGGCCGCAACCTGCTCAGCGGTCTGCCTGCGATCATTCAGATAAACTCGGCAGAAATACGGGAAGCGATGGGTGAGCAGATAAGCCATATTGTTGACTGCATCCGTACCACTCTTGAAAAAACGCCGCCTGAGCTTTCATCGGATATTTACGATATGGGTATCGCTCTGTCGGGAGGCGGAGCACTTTTGAATGGTTTAGATGTTCTGCTGGCACAGACAACAGGCATTCGAGCAACGATAGCCAAGCGTCCCCTCGACTGTGTAGCCTGCGGTATCGGTAAAGTAATCGAAAGTGCAACCAACAATCCAAACACTGTCATGTATCGCAATCGCTAAGTCTGTCCACAAAAACAAGCATTGTATTGTATAGAAAGAGATTGAGAAAATGAAACGGTTTTTTGGCAGCAATTTTTTTATCGGTCTGCTCATTGTTGCAATCATATTGGTCACCGTTCCGTCGGTGCTTTCCTTTATGGGCTTTTCCGGCTATGTCAGAAACGCTTTCGGAGTAGTGCTAACCACCTTGCAACATCCCGTCACCTTTGTAGCAGACGCCATAGACGGCTACCGAATGTATTTTAGAGAGTTTGACCGGTTGCGGGATGAAAACATTCAGCTACGGGAAAAATTGCTAGCATTAGAAGATAAAATCTATAACGCCCAACTGTTAGAAGAGGAAAACAATTGGCTTCGCACCTATCTCAGTCTTCAACGGGAGCATACCGACTATCAACTTGAGCCTGCCACTGTTGTCGGCAGAGAGGCAGGTAATTACATGACCGTTTTTACTATCAACCGCGGGTCCCTTCACAATATAAAGGTCAATATGCCTGTCATAACCCCTGAAGGAATTGTCGGTTATGTCGCCGAGGTCGGACTGACTTGGTCCAAGGTATCAACATTAATCGATACCGCCACCGCAGTTGGCGCCTATATCGAACGTTCAGGCGCTCTCGGTCTTGTGGAGGGGGAATACTCCCTAAGAGACCAAGGTCTGTGCAAGCTGGACTATCTTGATCCTGAGGTCGATATCTCAGTGGGCGACCGCGTTCTCTCAAGCGGGCTTGGAAGCGTTTATCCGCGGGGTCTCCTTATTGGAAAGATTGTGGAAATTATACCAAATGCCTACAGCCGCAATCTTATAGCCATCATTAAAACAGAGGTTGACCTCGAATCCCTATCCCAGGTTATGATTATCAAGAGCTTTGATGTCTATGTCGAATAACGCAAACGGCTGAAAACATAAACTGGCTCTATAAATGAAAAGGCAGGAGGAAAAAGGGTCTTGAACTTAAACTTTGATATTAAGAAAACCACCGTTTTAAAAATGCTGACCTATTTAGGACTTCTCTGCTTTTTCGCCGTTCTTCAAACTGCCTTTTTCTCCCGCTTCGGTCTTTTCGACTCAACACCGGATCTCATGTTTGCCGGCGTTATCACCATCTCTATGTTTGAGGGGGAAAAAGGGGGCGGAATCGCCGGTATTGCGGCAGGCTTTCTGATTGAATCGATCGGTGGGGTGGGGCTTTCTCTTCTCCCCCTGCCTTATATGCTCTGCGGCTATATCTGCGGACTTTGCTTCAATTATATCTACAATCGAAACTTTGCCACCTGGGCTTTGTTCATTCTCATATCCTTTATTTTTCGTGAAGTCTTCACCCTTATGTACATCTCCATCATTCGACCCTCCACATCCTTTTTTTACGCATTTCGGTCGGTCCTTCTGCCCGAATATTTCAGTTCGGTCCTTGCAGCGCCCCTCCTGTATTTTTTGATTCGTCCCGTTGCCAAGCTTTTCCACAGAGGACGATCCCTCTCCTGATTGCAGATGCGAATATTTCATATGTTAAATATGCTTTAAATACATAAAGACCCGAATCTTTCAATCGAGAGCAAAATCCCGTTTGACTGAAAGGATTCTAAACTATGAAAATTAAAAAGATCAGCTTGTCGCGCAACATTATGATGATAGGCTTCTTTGTCATCATCTGCCTTGTCTACTGCGCAAAGCTTATCAGCATACAAATTGCCGGGCGCGACTTTTATGAGTTGGTTTCAACCTACACATACACCCGCACCGAAACGATCACTGCACAGCGCGGTGAAATTTTCGATCGCAACGGCACCCCCCTTGTTACAAACATCTATACTAGAAATATTGTTTTTGATTATGCCAGTATGCCGGTCTACAAGGATGAATTCAATGATGTTATCCTCCGAACCCTCGAAATATTCGAGAAAACCGGCAATCTTGATAAGATTTCTCAAAGTGCCCTCCCCCTTGAGGGAGTCTACCCAGATCTTAAATTCAGCGACGAATTCCTCGGACATTCGGGCAATCTTAGCAAATTTAAGCGAATGCTGAGCAGCTTTAATCTGTCCGAAAACACCGACAGCGCAAAGCTGACTAATTTTTTAGTTAGGCGATATGCCCTTGTAGACGGTAACGGGAAGGGACGTTATACCGACCGTCAAATTACCCGGCTGCTCCAAATCCGCTACGACATGGAATATAAAAAATTCAGCACACGCCAGCCCTATATTCTTGCCGAAGATGTCGACATTGCTTTAATCACACAACTAAAAGAGATTAACATTCGGGGCATCTCGGTTACCGAGACGGTACAGCGCCACTACAACTACCCCGGATATGCCTCGCACATTCTCGGTCGAGTGGGAAAAATCCCCTCCGAAAATGTTGACTATTATAGGGAACTGGGCTATTCCCTTGACGCAACTGTGGGGATTCTTGGCGCCGAAAAGGTTTTTGAGAATTATCTCCGCGGCATTGACGGGCAGCGCACCATTATCGAGGATGCCTACGGAAATATTCTGGAGGAGAGGATAACCAAAGAGCCGGTCGCCGGTAAGGATGTATGGCTGACCATTGATATTAATATGCAAATTATCGCCGAGGATGCCCTTAAAAACAACATCAATCTGATCGTTGAAAATGCAAAAAACAAAAAGGGTGCCTTAAACGGAGAGGACGCCTCGGCCGGTGGCATTACAGTGGTTTCTCCCAAAACGGGAGAGGTACTTGCCATGGGCTCTTATCCGACCTTTGACCTTGCAACTTATAACTCGGACTACAGCACCCTTTCAACCGATCCTCTGCGCCCGCTTTTCAACCGTGCCCTCACCGGGCTCTACTCGCCCGGCTCCACCTTTAAGCTGGCAACCGCTACCGCCGCCTTAACCGAAAATATCATCACCAAAGACACAAAAATTACCGACAAGGGCATTTACACCTACTACCCCGATTATCAGCCGAGATGCCATATCTATGTCAACTACGGGATAACCCACGGCACTATAAATGTAGTTCAGGCCATTCAGCACTCATGCAACTACTTTTTCTATGAAATCGGACGCCTATTAACCATCGACCGTTTAAACAGCTTCTCCCGCCAGCTTGGACTGGGAGATCTTACGGGAATCGAGTTCCCGGAGCCGATCGGAATTCTTGCCGGACCGGAATACCGCGAAAACAACGGTCTTGAGCCGTGGTCGCCCGGCGACACTCTCCAGGCATCCATCGGTCAGTCGGACAACGCCTTTTCTCCGTTGCAGCTCGGCGTATATATGTCAACCCTCCTAAACGGCGGAACACGCTACCGTATCCACCTGTTACACAGCGTGCACGAGTATTCATCAAAAGCCGAGATTATGCTTGTTCCGCCCGAAATAAAAAGTTCGATCAATCTGTCACAGGAGCACGCACAGCTAATAAAATCCGCTATGAAAAGCGTTGTAGAAAGCGGATCGGCTGCCCGCCTCTTCAGAAACTACCCGATCGAAATGGGCGGAAAAACCGGAACGGCACAGGTCAGCAAAACAAAGAGCGCCAATGCAATATTTATTGCCTTTGCCCCCTTTGACGATCCGGAAATCGTCGTTTCCTGCATCATTGAGCAGGGGGCAACAGGAATCGATGCGGGATATGCCATTCGAGACGTTTTCGATTATTACTTTGACATCGATAGCAACTCCTAACGAAGAACAACAACAACAACACCCGAACAAGGATATAGAAAATTGAACAAGAAACAGAAAAAAGCCCGTATCGCCCAAATCGTTGAGGCTCTGAAATCAATCTATCCCGACCCGAAGTGCGCCCTTGAATATAATGGAGATCCGTGGAAACTATTAGTGTTAGGTCGCCTTTCCGCACAATGCACCGATGCCAGAGTCAACCAAATAGCACCCGCCCTTTTCGCCCGTTATCCGACAGCAAAAGATATGGCGAAGGCCGAGCTGCCCGAGCTTGAAGCGTATATAAAATCCTGCGGCTTGTATAAAACTAAAGCAAAGAATCTCAAGGATGCCTCCGCCCTTCTTGTAGAAAAATACGATGGGGTCTTGCCCGACAATATTGAGGAGCTTCTCCTTTTCCCCGGGGTCGGAAGAAAAATTGCCAACCTGCTTCTGGGCGACATATTCAACAAGCCCGCTATTGTCACCGATACCCATTGCATTCGGATATGCGGTCGGTTTGGTATGTATCCGACAACCGAAAAAAATCCCTACAAGATCGAGCGAATCCTGTCCGATTTGATAATTCCCGCGGAACAATCTGATTTTTGTCACAGAATTGTGCTCTTCGGACGTGAATACTGCATGGCACGTTCTCCGCGCTGCGGCGAATGCCCGATCCGTCAATTATGCAACTATTACGAATCGCAATTAAAAACAAAACAAACCCAAGCAAAGAAGGAAAAATATGAGTCAAATTAAAGATATCACCCTCGCTCCCGGCGGACATGCCAAAATCAACTGGGTTCGAGGCTATATGCCTGTTTTAAACGCCATACATGAACAATTCAAAATTCATCAGCCCTTCAAGGGCGAAAAGATCGCCATGTCCATTCATCTGGAGGCAAAAACCGCCTACCTTGCCATGGTGCTGCGCGACGGGGGCGCCGAGGTACGGGTTACCGGCTGCAATCCCCTGTCCACCCAGGATGACGTAGCCGCCGCTCTGGTAGATGCCGGCTTCGAGGTCAACGCATGGCGCGGAGTCAACGACGAGGAGTACCTCCGGCATCTCAAAGCCACCCTTGCCCTCTGCCCCGATGTTTTAATAGATGACGGAGGAGATCTTATCCAGCTTCTTCACGGCGAATGCAGAGAATACGGCAAAAACCTGATCGGCGGTTGCGAGGAAACAACAACAGGGATCTCTCGTCTCAAGGCTCGAGAGGCAAAGGGAATGCTGGATTATACCATGATCAATGTCAATGACGCCAACTGCAAGCATCTTTTTGACAATCGATACGGAACCGGACAATCCACCTTGGACAGCATCATGCACAGCACCAACCTCATCATAGCCGGAAAGACAGTGGTCATCGCCGGCTACGGCTGGTGCGGCAAAGGGGTTGCAATGCGCGCTAAGGGAATGGGCGCCGTTGTTATTGTTACTGAAATTGATCCGGTTAAAGCAATCGAGGCCGTCATGGACGGATTTACCGTCATGCCAATGGCGGATGCCGCCCCGCTGGGAGATTTGTTTATCACCCTGACAGGTTGCTGCGATGTCATCCGTGCCGAGCATTTTAAGCTGATGAAGGACGGCGTTCTTCTGGCTAACGCCGGTCACTTTGATGTTGAAATCGATAAAAATTCCCTTGCCGCCATGGCAACCGAGATTTTCGAACGCAAGTCCGACATTACCGGCTACCGCATGCCCGACGGACGTATGCTGAACCTGCTTGCCGAAGGGCGATTGGTCAACCTTGCGGCAGGCAACGGACACCCGGCCGAAATTATGGATATGAGCTTTGCCATTCAGGCAAAAAGCCTTGAGTATTTGGTAAAAAACAAAGGAAAGCTTCAGCACAGGGTTTATAGCGTGCCTGAACAAATCGACAACGAGGTGGCTGCATTGAAGCTTGCCGCCATGGGTAAATCCATCGACACACTGCTGGAACATCAAATCAGCTATCTAAACCAAATTTAACAGACCATCTTCACCGGCATTGTCGATACTGTCATTGCCGGTGTTTTTCTTTGCTTTAAAAAGCAGTGTATCACATCAAAAAGGTTGTTTTGCTACATTTTTGCTGCTTTTTTGCGAAAGCGAAGCCTATCGCTTTATTAAAAAACACAATCCCCTGAAGGAAAATTTCCTTCAGGGGATTTGTTTATGATGCTATTATCTTAAAATCAGAGGCAAAACTCAATTAACTGTTATAGAATTCTGCCATTTTCACAAGGCGCTCATATTTCTCACGAGACTTTTTCTCAGCCTCGGCAAAGAGTTTTTCCGCTCTCTCCGGGAAGGAAAGGGCAAGACGGTTATAGCGCGTTTCATTCTTGATAAAGTCGATATAGCTGGCGCTAGGTGCCTTGCAATCAATGGTGAAGGGATTTTTGCCCTCAGCCTTCAGAGCCGGGTTATAGCGGAAGATCTGCCAATATCCGGCCTCGACAGCACGCTTCATCTCGCTCTGGCAATTTCCCATACCGCCTTTGAGACCGTGCATTTCGCAGGGAGAATAGCAGATAATGAGGGACGGGCCCGGATAAGCCTCCGCCTCGGTAATTGCCTTCAAGGTCTGATTCATATCTGCACCCATAGCAATCTGAGCCACATAGACATAGCCGTAAGAAATTGCGATCTGAGCAAGATCCTTCTTGACAATTTCCTTACCTGCGGCGGCAAACTGAGCAACCTGACCTAGCTGAGTAGCCTTAGATGCCTGTCCGCCGGTATTTGAGTAAACCTCGGTGTCAAACACCATGATGTTTACATCCTCGCCGGAAGCTATGACATGGTCAAGACCTCCGAATCCGATATCATATGCCCAGCCATCTCCACCGAATATCCAAACCGACTTTTTAGCAAGATAGCTCTTATTCTCAAGTATCTTGCGACTCAAATCGTTGTCCACTCTCTCAAGCAGGGCAATCAATTCCTTTGTTGCCGGTGCATTTTCTTTGCTGTTTTCCTTTGTATCAAGGAATTTATCGATAATGGCGCGGTCCTCGTCCGAATCAAGGGAATCACGCAACTGCTCAACATAGCCGATCAAGCGGTTACGGATAGTCTTCTGACCGAGATAGATGCCGAGACCATGCTCTGCGTTGTCCTCAAAGAGACTGTTTGCCCAAGCCGGTCCGCATCCGCTATCCTTGTTAACAGTGTAAGGAGTTGAAGGTGCAGATCCGCCCCAGATGGAGGAACAACCGGTGGCGTTGGAAATATACATTCTTTCGCCAAAGAGCTGGGTAACAAGTCTTGCATAAGAAGTTTCAGCACAACCGGCGCAAGAACCGGAGAACTCAAGCAACGGCTGATTGAACTGGCTTCCCTTTATAGTTGTATCCGCAAAAGGAGTCTGCTTCTTTTTGACATTGGCTGTCATATAATTAAAGACTTCCTGCTGTGCTCTCTGTGACTCCTGCGACTTCATAACAAGGGCCTTTGTCTTAGCGGGACAAACGTTTGCACAAAGGGCACATCCCATACAATCAAGGGGGCTGATGCTGATAGCAAACTTATATTGGTCAACGCCCTTGCCCCTCATCGGCAGCAGTTTTGTATCTGAAGGAGCATTGGCAACCTCCTCCTCATCAAGCGCAAAGGCGCGGATAGTTGCATGGGGGCAGACAAATGCACACTGATTACACTGAATGCAGTTTTCGGGCAGCCACTCAGGAACGTCAACCGCTACGCCACGCTTTTCATAAGCGGCGGAGCCTTGAGGGAAGGTGCCGTCCACATGGTCAACGAAGGCTGATACAGGCAGTGAATCACCCTGCATTTTTGCCGCTGGCATAACGACTGTATTCACAAATTTAACAAGATCTTCTCTGCTACCGATAGAGAGCTGCTCGACAGAATCATCTTTAAGATCAGCCCATGATGCCGGAACATCAATCTTCACAACGGCAGAAACACCTGCATCAATTGCGTCATAATTCATCTTAACAATGGCTTCGCCCTTCTTCGAATAGGATTTGTAAGCCGCCTTTTTCATGTATTCAACGGCTTTTTCCATCGGAAGAATATTAGCCAGAGCAAAGAATGCCGACTGCAAGATTGTGTTGGTACGCTTGCCCATGCCGATCTCACGGGCCTTGTCAATTGCATTTACAATATAGAAATTAATGTTGTTCTGTGCAATATATCTCAGAGCATCTGCGGGGAGATGATCGGCAAGCTCCTCGGGTGACCACTGACAGTTAAGCAGGAAGGTTCCGTTAGGCTTAACATCCTGAACAATCTTGAACCCCTTGAGCATATATGAGGGATTGTGGCAGGCAACAAAATCGGCCTTGCTGACATAATAGGTGGATTTTATCGGCTTGTCGCCAAAGCGCAAGTGGGAAATCGTTACGCCGCCTGTTTTCTTTGAGTCATACTGGAAATAGGCTTGTACATACTTATCGGTATGGTCGCCAATAATCTTAATGGAGTTCTTGTTAGCACCGACAGTTCCGTCGCCGCCAAGACCCCAGAACTTGCAGCTGATAGTTCCCTCAGGAGAGGTGTCGGGCGCCGGCTTCTCTTCAAGAGACATATGAGTCACATCATCCACGATGCCTATGGTGAAGTTATTCTTCGGCTGATCGGCCTTCAGATTCTCATAAACAGCAAAAATGCTCTGAGGCGGAGTATCCTTCGAACCGAGACCGTAACGACCGCCGACAATCTTTGCAGAGATGCTGCTGGAGGCAAGAGCGGTTACAACATCAAGGTATAAAGGCTCGCCAAGTGCGCCGGGCTCCTTGGTACGATCAAGAACGGCAATCTTTTTAACCGTTTCGGGAATAGCTTCAATCAGCTTGGAAGCCACAAAGGGGCGATAGAGACGCACCTTGACAAGACCGACCTTTTCGCCGGCTGCCAGCATATAGTCAATTACTTCCTCAATCGTGTCGCAGACAGAACCCATAGCAATGATAATACGCTCGGCGTCGGGAGCGCCATAGTAGTTAAAGAGCTTGTAATCAGTGCCGATCTCGGCATTGACCTTATCCATATATTCTTCTACAATGGCAGGAAGGCGGTCGTAATAAACATTACATGCCTCACGATGCTGGAAGAAAATATCTCCGTTTTCAGCACTACCGCGAAGAACTGGTTTTTCAGGATTAAGGGAACGCGCACGGAAATCTGCGATAGCTTCTTTGTCAACTAAGCGATCAAGATCTTCATAATCCCAAACCTCGACTTTTTGAATCTCGTGGGATGTGCGGAACCCGTCAAAGAAGTTAATAAAGGGAACGCGACCCTTGATGGTTGCAAGGTGCGCAACAGCTCCAAGGTCCATAACTTCTTGGGGATTGGTATTTGCAAGCATGGCAAATCCGGTCTGACGACATGCATAAACGTCGGAATGATCCCCGAAGATATTAAGCGCGTGGGATGCTACCGTACGCGCCGACACATGTATAACACAGGGCAGTAGCTCTCCTGCTATTTTATACATATTCGGAATCATCAATAACAGACCTTGAGATGCGGTATATGTGGTAGTAAGGGCGCCTGCAGCAAGGCTGCCGTGAACGGTACCGGCGGCACCTGCCTCAGACTGCATTTCTATAACCGTTACCTTATCTCCAAAAATATTATTCAGTCCATTGGTGGACCAAACATCGGTCAATTCGGCCATAACACTTGAGGGTGTGATGGGATAGATTGCTGCAACCTCGGTAAACGCATAGCTCACATGCGCCGCCGCCGTATTGCCATCCATAGATAACTTTCTTCTTGCCATTATAGTCCTCCTGATAAATTAAGTTAAACATATATTAATATCATATCACTTTTTGGTTTCAAAGTAAATATCTAATTGCTTATTTGTTTTTATTTTGTCAATTATGTCAAAAAAGCTACTTTCACTGCATTTTATCTTATTGTTTATGATTGATTTGCCGGCATCGACGCGATAAAGAGATTCGCCGCAAATAGCGCCATAAATAATATCGGCATTTGACAAACAACCTGCAAATGTGTATGATAAAGATAAAAATACAGACTGTCTGCCCGAAGGAAACCCCTCCGAAACAGGGACACCCTCGCCCCTACACCAATTCTCAAAACTGAGGAAACAATATGAAATTTGATGTATGCATATATTCCGATGATGAAATATTTTCCCATATGCTCGCATGGGAGCTTCAATTTGCCGGTTTTAAGGCAATAACCGCGTACGCCCCTCAAAATCAGCCAGAGCCTGTCCGTCTTTATTTAATAGATGCCGATATGGCAAATCCTCCGATAACTCCGCCAAATACACCGGTTATCAGATTTTCTTCGGTTAAAAACCGTACTGACGATTCGGTAGAGTTTATCCGTCCTTTTCAAACAAGCAGTCTGATCACAACGATTGCAGAGCTGCTCAAGCCCGCAAAATCAACTAAAAAAACAAAAAATGCGAAATCTGCGTCAAGAGCGCAATCGATTTTTTCGTTCTCGGACAGCAGCCATTCGGTAACAATCGGTGGAAAAACCTTAATCCTCAGCCCCCGGGAATATCTGCTGCTTAAGCATCTGTATCAAAAAAAGGGGCATCCGGTGTCAAGAGATGAGGCGGCCTCCGTCGTTTGGGAAAAGGAGGGCAACAACACAAATGTTGTAGACGTTTACATTTACTATTTGCGCAAAAAGCTGGAAAAGGCATTCGACGACAGAATGATCCACACAGTGCGAAACAAGGGGTACCTGCTAAAGCCGAAAAAGAACAGCCTTAGCTAACGTCAAAGGCAACCGCCCCCAACCATAATTATTCTATCAACATTGAATAAGTCTATTCAGCAAATGTTATTTTACCGGAAAAGCGGCATTAATCTGACTGACAGCCGCATTGGCATAGCTGTTATAAAAAGTGCGATATGAGGCTTTAGAATTGATTGATGAAAAGAGCGCATCATAGGTGGCTTTTCCCAACGCGGAATACCCGGACCCAAACATTAAGGCAAAATCAAAGCTCGCCGAGTTGGCAATGATATCGATCATATTAAGAGTATCATTATCACGCACAACATAATTCATAGCATAGGTAATATACTCATCTGTCAAATATCCGTAGGACGCCGCATTTAGAGATTGCAAAACCAGCCCGGTTTCACTTAGCCTGCTGTTGTTGGCAGGAACGGCAAAGACCGGCATTTCCTTTGTCACCGGGGAACGGTAGCCACTTTGAGCTTGGTCAATCTTTGGCAGCGGAAGTATCCCCCACCTGGCAGCACTGTCCGATAACGTATGCATCGTCAGTAGCGGTCCGGTATAGAAAAGCAAGCCCTTATTTGCAAATGCCTCAAGGTGCGTCTCCCTTTTATAAAGGGTTTTATCCTCATATAAAAGGGAATAGAGAAGAGCGGAGATCCTCTCGTGCTGCTCCCCCGGCTCATTGAGCACAGGCATCTGCCCCCAACCGGTACTCAGGTATTTTATACCTGTCGACCCTAAAACCATGTCCGAATAACTTCTGTCCACACTCTGCGCGCCATGTCCGCCGATACCGGTAGCAATACCATTTAAATCATAGGCAATCGCCTTTGCCATGGCACGATAGACATCCCATGTCCACTCACCCTTGTAAACCAGCTCATAAGGATTACCCATATCAAGCCTTGCCGCAAGATCAAAGTTGAAAAATACGCCATATATATAATCAGGATTTAGAACAGCATCCCCCGAAACCGCATAAACATTATATCCCGCGGTGCTTTGCAAAACCGATTCTTCATTAAAATAGGGCTCGTCAAGAAAGACATATGGTAAGCTCATAATATTAAGAAGATAGTTGCCGGCATAGAAGCTCCCCACGCTTTCGGACGGCAGCATCAAAAGATCGGCATAATACATTCCCGAAGCAATTGAATCCTTCAGCTCTTGGAAAATCGTATCAACATCATTTGATGTAACAATAATATTGACCCCATATTTCTTCTCAAGCATGGAATATCGCCGGTGTCTGGCCTTACTCAAGCTGTTATCCTCATCGTCTATGATAAGGGTCTTTTTATCGACAGCGGAGATGAGAATCGACATATTTTTCATATCATAATCGGGCAGGTTATCAACATAATACTGCGCCATTTTCTTTTTATCTTCGGTACTTTTAGGGACTTTTGTAGTCACCGTTGTGCCATCGGTGGTCTGCTCCCCCGTCGACCAATCGCCCGTATCCGACTGCTCATCCGGTCTATTGATTATAATAATCCCGCATGACGAAAGGAGAAAAGCAAGTATTATAACAGCAATATATGAGCGCAGTAACACCGATATCGAGGGCCTTTGATTGGTCATATTGAAGTTGCTCCCTTTCATCCCCTTGATTAAATAAAAAGATCACCAATTTATAATATACCTAATAATACTATAGTATAACTGGAGATTATAATTCAATTCAAATTTGTGAATGCGGTGTATCTATTTAATGTCGAAAAATGCTTCAATCGGTCCGGTTTGCTATCTATCCTTTTGTCTACAACAGCCGTCCAGCATGTTTGGACGGCTGTCTGCCTTTATATACCGCATTGTCCTCACCGATAACGACCCAGTTTTTTGTTCTTTTTCTGCCGATAGATCGATTTTATAAAAACATACAGAATAGTAAAGCACACCCCGGATATCAGCGTTGCTCTAAAAAATCGGCTGTGTGAAAACTCATCAATTTTATTCATCACATACAAAAAGTCGCTGCGTTCCACACTGTTCTTTGTCACCAGCGGAACACTGCCGATCATCCTGTCGCCATAAGATATCGTCACATATCCCGCCTCCTGTCCCTCATATACCGGGGCATCCAGCTTTGAATAGGTTACCGTCCAAGTATATTCAAGATCGCTGTTCGGATCAATGTCAAGGGGGAGGAAAACGGTTAATGTCTCTTTAGGAACAAGGGTGACATAGTCGGCCTCAGTTGAAAGCTCGACCGGAATCTCACAGATCCGCTTTGAAGGATCTATCACATCCAGATAGCCAAAGCCGTTAAATGCCCAGGATAACAGAGCCTTTCCCGTAGTGTATGAATAAATATTGTTGTCGTCACCGGCGCCCCCCATAACAACACAAAGATAGGTCAGCCCATCCTTTTGCGCAGTAGAGACGAGGCAATGACCAGCCTCCTGCGTTGAGCCGACGTTTATCCCCCGGGCAGAGGGCATATAGTATTTGATTTCTTCATTTTTTGCAATCAGATAGTTCCGATTAAAAAGTGTGCGCTGCTCCGAAATATTAGTGGCAGGTATAACATGCTTTACTGTTGATGATACCTCCATGATAAATGCCGATTGATAAGCGGCAAGAGCAATTTTGGCAGTGTCGGCAGCAGTGGTATGCATTTCGTCGTGATGCAAGCCGGACGGATTTTTATATACGGTATTTGCCGCTCCCAACGCTGATGCCTTTTCATTCATCATCTCCACAAAACCGGCAATACTCCCCCCGCTTATAAAGGCAAGGGCATGGGCAGCATCATTGGCGCCCCGCATCAAAAGCCCGTAAAAAAGATTTCTGACAGAAATTTGCTCCCCGTTTTTCAGCCCGATATGGTTGCCCGTAACTCCGTTTAACATTTGAGCGGTTATCGTGACCGTCTCATCAAGGCGATGGGAAAGCTTTTCCTCCGCAACAAGAGCGGTCATAATCTTAACCGTTGAAGCGGGGTATATTTTATGGTGAATATTAAGCTCATAAAGAATTTGATTGTTTTCTATGTTATATAGATACGCACTTTGAACCTTTTCTACAACCGGATCATCAAGGGCGCGGACGTAGGGGGAGGGCAGCAAGCAGGCGAGTATCATCGCCGTCAGAAAAAAAGACAAAATGCGTCTCATATATTGATTAAACACCGATAAACACATGACCTCTCCTTTCCCACGCCATTATGCCATTGACAGAAAACGACATCGCCTATTTATCAGAAAAATATACAATTGTATCTTCAATATCCTTTTTTACCGCGGTCCGCAACGCCTCAATATCCGAGAATCTTTTCTCATCACGCAGACGATGATAAAAGGTTACCTTGATTTTTTTCCCGTAAAGCAACCCGGAATAATTGATAATATGTGTTTCGCAATTAGGCACTAAACTTTCATTGTTAACGGTAGGACGTATGCCGATATTGGCAACGCCCAAAAAGATGCTGCCCTCTATATTGCAGGTACAGCAGTAAACTCCGGGGCGAGGAATAATATGATTGGGCGGGAAATTTTGATTGATCGTAGGAATACCGATCTTCCTTCCCAGCATATTGCCCCGAACGACAGGAAAATAAATAGAAAAAGGGCGACCCAAGAATTCGGCGGCACTTTCCATCTCTCCGTTTTCGATGAATCCCCGAATCACCGAGGAGCTGACAATACGCTTACCCCTGGTAACAGGAGGAACAACCTTCGCATAACCGCCAACATTCCGCATTAATGACACAAGCTGCTCAGCATCACCCGAGGCACCTGCGCCAAACCGGAAATTAAAGCCGCAGACCGCAAGCTCGCATCGGCAGCGCTTATGAAGCATAAAGTAAACGAAATTCTCAGGCGACAGGTTCCGCACCGAATTAAAATCGACAAAAATCGCATAATCGAGTCCAAATTCCTTAAAAATAGCCAGCTTTTCCTCTGCCGTTGTCAAAAGCGGACCCTTTTTAACAAAGGAAACGGTGTTGGTCAGAGGCTGAGCAAAGGTCCAAACCGCCGTTTTGAGAGCTTTTTTTTCGGCTTCCTGTTTCATTACAGATATTAATTCCACATGTCCAAGATGGACACCGTCAAAATATCCGAGTGCGATTGCTAGGGGTGCGTCAGGCTCGGATACCTGTTTTTTTGTTTTCAGATCTATAAAAATCACATTTATCTCCATAGAATCAACAATTTTAAGACAAATCGAATAAGGGCGCACATATAGGATGGCGCCCAAATCACATTTTAAGACATATCTTATTAGAGGCCCAAATAATTTTTAACAAGTGCATTTAAAAGATCATCACGATCAAGTTTGCGTATCAAGGCACGGGCATTTGTTATGATTAGTAATATATGTGGGATCTTCTGAAAGAATATAACCCACAATTTGATTAATCGGATTGTAGCCCTTCTCGTTCAACGCCTCATAAACCGTCATAAGAATTCTTCTCAATTCTTCTTCCTTTTCATTCTGCAATGAAAAGGTGATCGTCTTATCGTTTTCACGCTTTTGCATCGTATATTCCTTTCACAAGACATTAGGCGCACATTCTATGACGTACACTTTTTACTGCTATGATTATCTTGATCCTTACTTATATTATATACTAACATCACCGCACTTTCAAGGGCGTTTTGCAAATAAATGTAATGTTTTATCTGTTTTTCAGGCTCCTTGGTGCAAAAATTAAAGCCCCTCTTTCACACAAGCATTAATATCCTCTCACATCCCGGACAAAAGGGATACAACAAGCAACAAAACTGCTGTACCGCCTTAATATGCAATTTACCAACAAATTTTATGCTCATACGATCCCTTTTCAGCAACTCCTGTCAAAAAAGTTATAATTAATATTCAAAATGGCAATATAATGTGATATAATAAAAAGGACCGTAAGAGGGCTTTGTATGGACAGCCCCTCATACAGACAAAAAAGCGGCCTGCATAGGCCGGTTCCTGCAAAATTAATATTCCACGGAGAAAGTTTATGAAATCAGACATTGAAATTGCTCAGAGCACAAAACTGTTACCTATCAGCGATATTGCAGCTCAATTTGACATTCTCCCCGAGGAGCTTGAGCTGTACGGGCAATACAAGGCAAAAATTAACCAATCCTTTTTCGATAGAACAAAAAACATTCCGGACGGCAAGCTGATTCTTGTCACCGCCATTAACCCAACCCCTGCAGGGGAAGGAAAAACCACCACAACCGTCGGTCTCGGCATGGCCATGAACCGCCTCGGTAAAAGGGCGGTTATCGCTCTTCGAGAGCCCTCCCTCGGTCCTGTTTTCGGCATAAAGGGCGGAGCTGCCGGCGGCGGATATTCCCAGGTGCTGCCTATGGAGGATATTAACCTTCATTTTACCGGCGACTTTCACGCAATCACCGCTGCAAACAACCTTCTCTGCGCTATGGTTGACAACAGTCTGCAGCAAGGCAACCCACTATCCATCGACTGCCGCCGTATCCGCATAAAAAGAGTGACCGACACAAACGACCGCGCTCTCCGCAATGTCATTGTCGGACTTGGCGGACGCATTAACGGCATCCCCCGCGAGGATCATTTTATGATCACCGTTGCTAGCGAGGTTATGGCCATACTCTGTCTTGCCGATTCGATCTCCGATCTAAAGGAACGGCTTGGTAATATTCTTGTGGCCTTCTCCACCGACGGACAGCCGGTCTATTGCCGTGATCTCGGCGTTCACGGCGCCATGGCCGCACTATTGAAGGATGCCCTCAAGCCGAATCTGGTGCAAACTACCGAAAACACCCCCGCCCTGATACACGGCGGTCCTTTTGCCAACATCGCCCACGGCTGCAATTCGGTAGCGGCTACCAAGCTTGCCCTCAAGCTGGGAGACTACGCCATTACCGAGGCCGGATTCGGTGCCGATCTCGGTGCCGAAAAATTCTTTGATATTAAATGCCGCAAAGCCGGTCTCCGCCCCTCTGCCGTTGTACTGGTGGCAACCATTCGTTCTCTGAAGTACAACGGAGGAGTTAGCAAAGACAATTTAGCTGCAGAGAATCTTGAGGCTCTCCGGGCAGGCTCGGTCAATCTGAAGGCTCATATCGAAAACATCGAAAAATACAATCTCCCCGTTGTCGTTGCCCTCAACAGATTCGGAAGCGACACCGATAACGAAGTTAACCTTGTGCTAAACCTTTGCAAGGAGGCGGGCGTTGACGTTGCCCTGTCAGAGGTCTTTACAAAAGGAGGAGAGGGCGGCATTGAGCTTGCACACAAAGTTGTTGCGGCCTGCGAAAAAGAGAGCGATTTCCGATATCTCTACGAGGATTCCCTCTCTATCAAGGATAAAATACACAAAATCGCCACTGAAATTTACGGAGCCGATAATGTCAAGTTTGACAGCGCCGCTGAAAAATCCCTTGCCGAGATACTTGCAATAAGTGATCCCGCTCTCGGGCGTGACTATTCAAAGCTGCCCGTCTGTATTGCAAAAACTCAATATTCCCTCTCCGATGATGCCACAAAGCTCGGCAGACCGCGCGGCTTTACCTTAAATGTGCGAGATCTCAGCCTATCGGCAGGCGCCGGATTTATTGTAGTCCTCACCGGCGAGATCATGACGATGCCCGGTCTTCCGAAATTACCGGCAGCCTGTCGTATCGACATTGACGAGAATGGCATCATCAGCGGGCTATTTTAATTGACATGGACAAAAATATACGTATGATGCTTAATAAGAAAACTCACCACACAACCAAAAACGTCGAACAAACGGAGCAAATCGGCTATGCTTTAGCCGATTCCCTTTTATCTGACGGGAGGAAAAGAACCTTTGTCGCTCTGTTTGGGGATATGGGAGTCGGCAAAACAGCCTTTTCCCGCGGTTTTACAGCAAGAATATCCCCCGCAGCCGCAGTGCGCAGCCCGACCTACACTATTGTAAACGAATACCACGGTGGAATTTTCCCTGTATTTCACTTCGATATGTACCGAATCACCGATGAGGACGACCTCTATTCAACCGGTTATTGGGAATATCTTGCCAAGGATGGCTACTGCCTTTGCGAATGGAGCGAAAATATCCCCTATGCCCTGCCCGAGGCTTATATAAAGGTTGTTATATCCAAATCTCCAGACAACACCGAGAACCGCATAATAACAATCGAGCCGGTGCTGCACCAGGACAATTAACCAAATATATTAAATAATTTTCAAGGAGCGATTAAGGCAGTTGTTGCCAAAATCATAAAAATAAAATTGACCGTCATGACAAAGGATAACAAAAATGCAGCCCCCCTAATACTTGCCATAGACAGCACAGCCACAGTTGCAACCGTTGCCGTCACAAGGGGGCGACAGCTGATGTCGGTGTCCACCTCGGACACAGGACACACTCATAGCGAAACCCTGCTCCCGATGATTGAATCCATGCTGAGAAATCTGCATATAAGCATCGAGGATATTGGTCTGTTTGCCTGTGCCACAGGTCCCGGCTCTTTTACCGGTGTGCGTATCGGGGTGTCTATTATCAAGGGGTTGGCATTCGGGCGGGATATTCCGTGCGTATCGGTATCCCCGCTGGAGGCTCTCGCCGAGAATCTTTCAGGGCTTGAGGGCATCTTCTGCCCTGCCATGGACGCGCGCCGCAATCAAGTGTACAACGCTCTTTTCCGCTGTCAAAACGGAAAAACAGAACGGTTTGTCCCCGACCGTGCAATCGCTATAGCAGATCTTGCCACAGAGCTTGCTGCTTTTTCTGAAATGCCGATTTACCTTTCGGGAGATGCCTACAATCTGCTAACCGATAACCTCCCGAATTATGGTATTAAACCGGAACTCACTCCCGAGCTGTTGCGGCGTCAATCGGCTTATTCGGTTGCCCTATGCGGCTATGACGCCTTTTTAAGCGGGAAAACGGTTACTGCCGCTGCCCTCTCTCCCGTCTATTTGCGACTACCCCAAGCGGAACGCGAAAGATTAAAAAAACAAAATAACCGCTCCCCTTCCTGAAGGGGTTTCTAAACCTATTAAACACTTTTACACTATCAAAACGGAGGAACAAATGGAAAAACTGTTTAGCAAAATCTATATTGGTGCCGATTCGGCCGGATTTCAGCTTAAGGAGCAACTGATCGCCCACCTCACCTCACAAGGATACGAGGTTGCCGACTGCGGCGCATACAATGAAGAAAGCAGCCACTATCCCGAGTTTGCAAAGCTTGTCTGTCAATCTGTTAAAGACGATAAATCCGCCGTCGGAATTCTTGTCTGCGGCACCGGCATCGGTATGAGTATCGCCGCAAACAAACACAGGGGCATCCGTGCCGCCGTCTGCGGAGATACCTTCAGCGCACGCATGACCCGCCTGCATAATAACGCTAATATCCTTTGTATCGGCGCACGGGTTATCGGATTCGGTCTTGCCGCCGACATTGTCGATCTCTTTGTCTCCACCCCGTTTGAGTCCGGAGGACGCCATGCCCTGCGCGTCGGAATGATCGATGAAATCGAAGCAGGCGAATATAACTGCAAAGCATAATATCCCTCTTTTTTTACATTCGGTCCTTGCCGGCTGTAACAATATCCGGCAAACTGAATATAAAATAATGTGACCAATTTGCAATTGCTAATTTTGGGCCACAGAATATATTTTATTGACACCTTTATTTGGTTGTGATAAAATATTTACGCGCATTTTTCCACCTGCGTAATCTAAAGAAAGGAGGAATATTATGTTTAGAATCCCTAAAACATCCGGCCTGTTCGATTTATCCAAAACATCGGCGGCGAAGCTGTTCGAGACAGCGTTATACCCCTGGGAAGTTCTGGGTTCGATTGCCGACTTTATTCGACACCTCGGCGAAAAGCTTGACCCTGAGCTGTATGACAAAGTAGGGGACTGCATTTATATCGCAAAGGATGCATCGGTCGCGCAAAGCGCCTCAATCAAAGGTCCTTGCATTATAGAAAGCGGCGCCGAGATTCGCCATTGCGCCTATATACGAGGAAGTGCCCTCATCGGCGCCGGTGCTGTTGTCGGCAACTCCTGCGAAATAAAGAACGCTCTTCTTTTCAATCGCGTGCAGATTCCCCATTTTAACTATGTCGGCGATTCGATTCTCGGATTTGCAGCCCATATGGGGGCCGGCGCTATCACTTCCAATGTAAAAAGCGACAAATCGAACATATGCATCAACACCCCCGATGGAAAAATCACCACCGGTCTGCGAAAATTCGGCGCTATTTTGGGTGATTTTGTCGAGGTCGGCTGCAACAGCGTACTGAATCCCGGCTCGATTATCGGTCGGCACACAATTATCTATCCCCTCTCACGGGTGCGTGGCATCGTGCCCGATCACAGTATCTATAAAGATGCAGACAATATCGTTCCAAGACAGAATGTCTAAAAAATTATTTATGAAAGGATATTTTACACCATGGGTAGATTGTTTGGAACAGATGGGGTCAGAGGTATAGCAAACGAATTTTTAACCTGCGAGCGAGCAATGCAGATTGGACGCGCAGCGGCAATGGTTCTCACCGGCGTGCGCCGTCGTCGTACACCGGTCGTGTTGATCGGTATGGACACCCGCATATCCTCGGGTATGCTTGCAAGTGCCATTGCGGCAGGACTGTGTTCTGTCGGTGCGGATGTCATCGATATAGGTGTTGTACCTACTCCCGCTGTTGCTTATCTTGTAGGCAAATATAAGGCTGATGCAGGCATTATGATTTCCGCCTCTCACAACCCGGCACACTTCAACGGCATCAAGATTTTCAACGAAGACGGATATAAGCTCCCCGACGAGCTTGAGGAGCGTATCGAATCGATTGTCTTGGATAATCAGCCGATTCCCGCCCTTCAATTCGGCGATGGCATCGGTCAGATCACACGTTGCACCAACGCCGCAAAAGATTATATCGAGCGGTTGCGCAGCACCGTTCTTTATTCCCTTGACGGACTGAAAATCGCAGTAGACTGTGCAAACGGTTCGGCAAGCGTCACCGCCGAAAAGCTCTTTGAAGAGCTGGGGGCAGAATATCATATTCTGTTTAACAAGCCGGACGGTATCAATATTAACAAGAATTGCGGATCCACTCATATGGAATATCTCCGAAATTATGTGCTGGAACATCAGCTTGATGCCGGTGTTGCTTTTGATGGCGACGCGGATCGCTGCCTCTGCGTTGATGATAAGGGAAACATCATTGACGGAGACATGATTATGGCTATCACCGCCCTTGATATGCGTGCACGGGGCAAGTTGATCAACAACACCGTTGTCGGAACCATTATGACCAATCTCGGCTTTACAAAATTCTGCGAAGATCAGGACATCCGCTTTGTCGCTACCAAGGTCGGAGACCGCTATGTGCTTGAGGAAATGCTCCTTGAGGACTATTATTTCGGCGGTGAGCAGTCGGGTCACATTATATTCCGTGAATTTAGCACCACCGGCGACGGTCAGCTCACAGCCATCCAGTTGCTCTCCCATCTGCGCAGATCGGGCAAAAAACTGTCCGAGCTTGCATCGGTAATGGTACGTTATCCGCAAATTTCGGTCAATGTCAATGCTTCCTCCGAAGCAAAACTCGCCTACTATACCGACCCGGATATCAAGGATGCACTCGAGAAGGCCAAGACCACGCTGGGAAAATCGGGACGATTGGTCGTTCGCCCTTCAGGAACAGAGCCCTTGATTCGCGTCATGGTTGAAGGAGAGGATAATGCGCTGATCGAAAGCGTCGCAAACAATATCGCAGAATTAATCAGGCAAAAACTTTCCGATTTATAAACTCATCGACCTTATCCTTTTTTACGTAAATAAAATACATAAAACGACAGGATAAAAGTCGTTAAGCGCCAGACCGCAATCGCGGTTAACGAGGTGGGAGGAGTATCGAGATTTTCGGCGGATGCCTCCCCGGTATTGGAATATTGGGCTTTGTTTATACAAACGAACCTGTTATACAAGCAATATCGTCAGGCAGCATACAAAATCCCGGGCAACCGGGGAACAAAAATGCTGTCAATATTACATACATAAATGAAGATTGCGTCTGCAATTGACTTATATCCGTATTTGATGATAAATTTATTGCTAAGTAGTATAGTTATCTGAAGCTTTTAATAAATCTTTATACATTTTACAATTGAATATAAAACCAATTGCCGGCCGCAACTTCTATTCTATTGCTACAGGAGTAATCTTATGTGCGGAATAATAGGATATACAGGCGGCACAGGTACGGTTGACCGTCTGATTGAGGGGCTCCATGCTCTTGAATATAGAGGATATGACTCTGCTGGGGTCGCCATTGTTGATGAATGCGGGAATATTAATGTGGTAAAGGCCTCCGGACGACTCAAAAATATTGAGGAAAGGCTGCGTAACAGAATCGATCTGCGCACCTCGGGCTGCGGAATCGGGCATACCCGCTGGGCAACCCACGGAGCGCCCACCGACATCAATTCACACCCCCATGGGACGCCCTCCCTTCAGCTTGTGCATAACGGTATCATCGAGAACTATCTTCCTCTCAGGCAAAGGCTCATTGACCTGGGCTATACATTTGAGTCGGAAACCGATACCGATGTTGCGGCAAAACTGTTGGACTACCACTATCGGTCCACCGGCAGCCACATGACTGCCATCAGACGGACAATCTGCGAAATTATCGGCTCATATGCCCTCGGCATTATTTTTTCGGATGCGCCCTCCCGCATTTATGCGGTGAAAAAGGATAGCCCCCTGATTGTCGGTTGCGGTAACGGGGAAAACTACATCGCCTCTGACATTACAGCCATCCTTCGCTATACAAACAAATATTATCAGCTCGATTCCTATGAGATTGACGTTATCGAAAAGGAGCAAATTGTTATTACCGATCTTGACGGAAACCCGAAATCAAAGCAGCCCCATTGCGCAAACTGGGATATTCAGGCGGCGGAGCGGGGCGGATATCCCCACTTTATGATCAAAGAGATTCATGAAGAGCCCGATGCCCTCAAAAAAACTCTCAATCCCAGAATTAAAAACGGTATTCCCGATTTTTCAGTCGACCAGTCGAAGGATGAAATCCTAAGATCTGTCGCCCGCATCCATATTGTAGCCTGCGGAACGGCCATGCACGCCGGGCTGTACGGAAAATCCCTTTTTGAAAGCCTTGCGGGTATTCCGGCTGCCGTTGAAATCGCCTCCGAATTCAGATATAACAATCCCATCATCGGGGCGGGGGATCTCGTCGTTATCATTTCCCAGTCAGGAGAGACTGCCGATTCGCTGGCAGCCCTTCGCCTTGCAAAGCAAAAGGGCGCTTACACCCTGGCTATTGTCAATGTCATCGGCTCCTCCATTGCCCGTGAAGCGGATCATGTTATTTTCACCTGGGCAGGTCCGGAAATTGCCGTTGCCAGCACAAAAGCATATACCGTCCAAGCGGCACTGATTGCCCTTCTTGCCATAAAAACCAACCGCATATCTGCGCGACAAAATCGATATAAATGAAACCCGTCGGCTCGTCGAAGAGCTTGTAAACAGAGTTCCGCAAGCAGTAGCGCAGGTAATCGCAAGAGATGGCGAAATCAAATCAATCGCAAAGGTATATAGCGACAGCGAACACCTTTTCTTCATCGGTCGGGGTAAAGATTATTATGCCGCCCAGGAAGGGTCGCTGAAGCTTAAGGAGATTTCCTATATTCACAGTGAGGCGTATGCCGCTGGCGAATTAAAGCACGGCACAATTTCTCTTGTCACCGACGGCGTTCCGGTCATTGCGATTGCCACTATCAATGCCCTCTTTGAAAAAACGCTTAACAATGTCAAAGAGGTTAAGGCAAGGGGCGCTAATGTCTTTCTTCTATGCAGCGCTTCAATAGCTGCGACAAACGAAACCTTTACCGAATGTGATCGTCTCTTTATACTACCCGACATTCTTGAGCCTTTTGCATTGATTCCGGCAGTCACCGCCTTACAGTTGCTCGCTTATTACTGCGCCGTTGAACGCGGCTGTGATGTGGATAAACCAAGAAATCTCGCCAAATCGGTTACGGTGGAATAAGCGTATCTGTGAACAATTTGTAAACTTCATTGTTGATTCTTGACGACAAATCACAAGTTTGATATACTATTAACAATATGAATATTATTCCATGAGGGAGTAGTTCACGTATACCAAAGCAACGGCGAATGGGAATATGTGGGCAAATCAACATCATGGCTATTCTATAGCCTGGTTTGTCTGAAAGAACGAGACTCATGCACAGTTTTCTTTGTGCATGAGTCTTTTTAATTGTCTGTCCAATAATAAATCCTGTCTCCAAAAGCAATACTATCAATATCCCAAAGCACCTCAAGATCTCCGCAAGCCCGGCAATAGCAGAATTGCCCCCATGCCATATCAATGCTCTAAGATCACAATTTTATTTTGAAAGGATTTTACTACCGGAATGAAGCATTATCTAACCGACATTGCCGAAGTTTTTTCTCACGTCTCCTCAAGCGAAAAGGGACTATCGCAAAAGGAGGCTGCTTTGCGCCTTGAAAAAAACGGCAAAAACAAGCTAAAGGAAGAAAAAAAGATTCCGATTTGGCGCCGCTTTTTATCGCAGCTTGGCGACCCGATGATTATCATACTCCTTGTCGCCGCCGCCATCTCCGGAGTTGTCGAAATCGGCGAATCCCTGTACAGAGGTCATAACATATCAATTCCAACCGATTCAATCATTATTCTTGCTGTTGTTATTATCAACTCGATACTTGGCGTTTATCAGGAAAGTAAGGCGGAGGCAGCTATCGAAGCCCTTCAAAAGATGTCGGCTGCCACATCAAAGGTTTTACGTGACGGGCAGATTATCTCGGTCAAGAGCGAGGATCTTGTAATAGGCGATATTGTTATACTTGAGGCCGGAGACGCCGTTCCCGCCGACTGTCGTATTTTCGAATCCGCCAGCCTGAAAATTGAGGAGGCGGCTCTTACAGGGGAATCGGTTCCTGTCAACAAATTTATCGATACCCTAACGCCCCATAAGGATGGGGACATCCCCCTCGGCGACCGCAAAAACACGGCTTACATGGGAAGTATTGTAGTCTACGGTCGCGGCAAGGCTGTCGTCGTCGCCACCGGCATGGATACAGAAATGGGTAAAATCGCCGATGCCATTGCCATGGCGGCAGAGGGACAGACCCCTCTACAGAAAAAGCTGTCCCAGCTCAGCAAAGTCCTTAGCTTCCTTGTTATAGGTATCAGTGTCTTCATATTCGCCTTTAGTCTGATTCAACAGTTGGTGCTTGGCAATTCTATTGATTTCGAATTTGGGCTCGACGTCTTTATGATTGCCGTCAGTCTTGCGGTTGCCGCCATTCCTGAGGGGCTTGTCGCAGTTGTCACCATCGTGCTCTCCATCGGCGTTACCAATATGTCAAAAAAGAATGCAATTATCCGCAAGCTGACCGCCGTCGAAACCCTCGGTTGTGCGCAAATCATCTGTTCGGACAAAACAGGTACCCTTACTCAAAATAAAATGACCGTTGTGGACAGCTTTGGGGATGATACCTCCTTGCTTGCCCGCGCAATGGCTCTATGCACCGATGCCGAAGTACAAGAACAAAACACCATTGTCGGCGAACCGACCGAGGCCGCCCTTGTCAGCTATGCACTCTCCCTCGGAATGAATAAAAACGATCTTAAAATTAAATATCCCCGTGTTGGAGAAGCGCCTTTTGACTCGGTCCGTAAGATGATGTCCACCCTCCATAATGAGCCGGATACCGATAGAATCATTCAATACACAAAAGGTGCGCCCGATGAAGTGCTCAAGAAGTGTACCCATATATTAATAAACAACAAGCTTGTTCCATTAACCGATACCGAGAGGGAAAAGGTGATGGCCGACAACAAGCGCATGGCAAACAAGGCCCTCCGAGTGCTGGCCTGTGCCCTCCGTGAATACAACGAAATTCCCGCCTCCTATGAACCCGATGCTCTGGAAAAGGACCTTATCTTTATCGGACTTGTGGGCATGATAGATCCGGTCCGTCCGGAAGTAAAGTCTGCAATTGAAGAATGTCGTTCGGCAGGAATCACACCTGTCATGATTACAGGTGACCACAAGGATACGGCTGTTGCCATTGCTATGGAGCTGGGCATTATCACAGATCAGTCCCAAGCAATTACCGGCAGCGAGCTAAATGCAATCAGCGATGAAGAATTTAAAACGCGCGTAGCCGATATATTTGTCTATGCCCGGGTTCAGCCTGAGCATAAGGTGAGAATCGTTAATGCTTGGCGCGAGCGGGGCATGATTACCGCCATGACCGGAGACGGCGTCAATGACGCACCCTCAATAAAAAGCGCAGATATAGGTATCGGTATGGGTATCACCGGCACCGATGTCACAAAAAACGTGTCCGATATGGTCTTGTCCGACGACAATTTCGCCACTATTGTTTCGGCGGTGGCAGAAGGCAGAAGGATTTACGATAATATCCGCAAGGCCATTCAATTTCTGCTGGGCTCGAATCTCAGCGAGGTTATCGGCATCTTTGCAGCTACCGTCATGAACTTCACCTTGCTGAAGCCGGTACATCTTCTTTGGATCAACCTTGTCACCGATTCGCTGCCGGCGCTGGCCCTCGGCATGGAAAAGCCGGAAGAGGATGTAATGCGCAAAAAGCCCCGCTCCTCAAAAGAGGGTATTTTCTCAGGCGGCATGGGATTTGACATTATCTATCAGGGTCTTCTTGTAGCGATTCTCACCCTTGCATCCTACTTTATCGGTGAACGTATCGAAAACGGCGCCTGGGCAATTGCAGACAGTCAGGACGGGATTACTATGGCCTTCCTAACCATGTCAATGTGTGAGATTTTCCACTCGTTTAATATGCGTTCACAGCGCGGTTCCTCTCTTAAAATGCTATTCAAGGGCAGACACAACCATTATCTGTTTGCCGCTATGCTTGGATCTCTCCTGCTGACATCAGCTGTTATCTTCATTTCCTTCCTTGCCGATGCCTTCGGATTTGCCCCAATCAGCCTAATGGAATTCGGCATTGCAATGGGACTTGCCATCATAGTTATTCCTATTGTCGAAATAATTAAGGCTATCCAAAGAAAATTATCAAAATAAACAGCTGCTCAAGCAAATTCTCAGGCTGCAGACTACATTTTCTGCAGCCTGATTTATTAAGGCAGGAAATCTTCAAAAACCCGCCGGTTGTGCATTTGATATTTTTACAATATTGTAAACTTTTATATTTTATTTGCATTTAGCATTATTTGTGATATAATATACCGGAGAGGTTTATCAAATCAGTATTGCGATTATGTCAGCATGTTTGACTCCTCGTGATTTAAGATTTGATGGATATTGTGAAAATTTTAAGAACATAAAGGAAGTCGGCTCATATGAAAAAGAAGTTTATTATTTATTTTCTACTTGCTGCGATGATTACATCATTGCTTCTTACCTCATGTGCAAAAAAAGAATTTGATTATTACAAAGAGGATTTATCAAAATATGTAACCCTTGGCCAATATAAGGGTATATCCGTCGATGTTGAAAATGTTAAGGAAGTAACCGACGACGACGTTAAGGAACAGGTAGATGCTTTTCTTGAATCCCTTGGCGAGAAAATTGAAGTAACCGACCGTGCCGCAGTTGATGGAGATACTGTTAATATCGACTATGTCGGCAAGCTTGATGACGAAGAGTTTGACGGCGGCTCCGATGAGGATTATGACCTTGTTATTGGATCCGAAAAGCTGTTTACAGCAGAATTCGAGGAGGGCATTATCGGCAAGGTTCCCAGCGAAACACCCTTTGACCTCACCCTAACCTTTCCCTCCGACTTTTCGGCCAACCCCGCCCTTGCAGGCAAAACCGTTGTTTTTACTATAACCCTTAATCATATTAAGGATATTAAGCTGCCGGAATATACCGATGAGCTTATTGATGAAAAGACCGAGCACAATACTATTGAAGAATATGAAAAGGCAATCAAAGACGACCTTATTGCTAAACGTGAAGCTAAGCTGACGCAGAACAAGTTAAACGCCGTTTGGCAAAAAATCGTTGAAAATGCCACTGTCTCAAGCATCCCTCAAAAGAGAATTGACGAATATGTTGACGGAGTCATCGATTATTATAAAGAGTGGGCTGTATATTACGATGTTGATTATTCGGAGTTTGTAAAAACCTACCTGCAGACCAACGAAACCGACCTCCTCGCAAGAACTACCGAGGAGGCCAAAGAGGCTATTGCCGAGGAGCTTGTCTTCTATGCAATTGTTAAGACCGAAAATTATTCAGTAACCGACGAGGAATATTCCGAAGGTCTGAAAAACTATGTTGTTCAGTACAACTTCGAGTCTGAGGAAGAGTTTGAAGAACGGTATGGCAAAGAAACCATACGCGATGCCCTCCTCTGGGACAAGGTTTTAAACCTGCTCGCCGATGGTGCTGACATCAATTGGGTTGACCCTGTCGAAGAAGAAGAAACAGACAACGATTAATTTTAATAAAGATAAAAAAACAGCGACCCAGAACGGTCGCTGTTTTTTATGTAATCTAAGACTTTATCTTTCAATTCTCCTTTTACTGCTGAACACAAAAACCAATGCCGCAGAGACACACAATATAGTAAAAATCACCTTTGGCAATTTGTCAAAAGTCGGAGCTGCGGTATTACTGTCTGTCGATCCGGCGCCAACATCAAACTCTAACTTTTGCGCCTCGGTAAGATAACCGGGGGTCGGTTCGATCCAAAAGGCGGTCATGTTCAATCGCCATTTTTCTTCCGCTTTAACCGGCTTTCCGTATACTACCGCAAGATCGGGCATCGAAGGCTGAATTTTTCCATAATCAAGGGTTGCCATGGAAATGACATCATCATATCCCGAATTAGGCGTAAAATTACTCTCAACAATGCAAATTCCTCTATAACCGGAATTTTGCAGATTAAAGCGATCCGGATTCCCGGTTGCCGCTGAATTATCAGCGTCAATCGCAACCACACGAACATCGTCGCTTAAATCATAATACGCTCTGAAATCAGATATCGTAGCCCTCGCCTCATATGAATCAAAGTTCCAAAACCAGATCAAAACAACATCGCCCGGCGAGAGCAAGAACTCCGAAGGATTGTCAAAGGCTCTTGAGCGATCGACAAGAGAGGTAGAAAAGTTTCCGGAAACGAGCTCCGTTTTTTTGTTCGGACCGTTATAACTGGCGCTGGTGAGATCAGCGACATAGGCAATGCTGTAGTCGTATAAATCAATCGTCCTTCCAGAAGCGTTAAATATCTCAATATATTCAAAAACATCAGACGAAGCGTTATCAGCAACTATTTCGGTAATTATTAAATCAGGAAGTTCAGGTTCTGTAGCTGTTATGGTGATCCCAGAGAATGCCAGTAACAAAACCATGCCAATAATTGTTATTTTCTTCAGCATTGCCTCCTCCAACCGTCAATATTTTTTACAAAATCTTATTATTATTATACAAACAAAGAGTACTATTGTCAACTTATACTTAGTATAAAAGCGCATTTGTTGCAGATATGTAAAAATAATAATTGCATATTTCATCAAAATATTTTATAATTAACTTATTAATTCTTTGGAAAGGAAGTTGAATATGGAAAAATTGGCAATTCTCGATTGCGGAGGACAATATACAAAGGTTATCGACCGCAAAGTCAGAGAGCTCGGTGTTTATTCGGACATTTTTCCCCTCGGAGTCGACTTTGACAAAATAAAGGATTATCAGGCGCTTATATTAAGCGGGGGGCCCGCAAATGTATGGGGAGAAAATGCCCCGTCATACGATCATAGAATCTTTGAGCTCGGCGTACCTGTCTTAGGAATCTGCTACGGTATGCAGTTGATTAACGAACATTTCGGCGGCAAGGTTGAATCGGATGTTGCAGCCGAGTACGGCCCTGTCGATATCGACGTAAATGAGGACTGTCCCCTTTTTGACGGTCTCGGAAAAAGGGAAACGGTTCTTATGAATCACTGCGACACTGTCATTAGAGTTGCTGACGGTTTTGAATCTGTTGCCGCAGCGGGCAAGGTTGTTGCCGGTATATACAATCCTGAAAAGAGAATCATCGGCGTACAATTTCATCCTGAAGTTGACCTGACTGAAAACGGCAGACAAATGCTTAACAACCTTTTGCGCAAAATTTGCGGGTTGAAGGAAGTTTATGCCCTTGAGGACCGTATTCAAAACTCGATTAACATGATTCGTTCACGAGTTGGAAATAATAAGGTTATGGTGCTTGTAAGCGGAGGTGTCGATTCAGCGGTTACAGCAGCACTTCTACTAAAGGCTCTTCCCGCCGAGAATATCTATGGCATCCATGTAGACCATGGACTTATGCGCAAGGATGAAAGCGATATCATCTGCGAAAATCTGAAATCCCTCGGATTTAAAAACTTATTGCGCATTAACGGTGAGACGCAGTTCTTTTATGAAAAAATCGATACCGGAGACAATAAACTTTCCGGGCCGTTGAGCGAGGTCTGCGATCCCGAGGTTAAGCGTAAAATTATTGGGAGTATGTTTATCAAGGTCACCCGAGAGGCGGCTGAAAGCCTCGGACTTGATTTTGATACAACCTTTTTGGCACAGGGCACACTTCGACCCGATCTTATCGAAAGCGGAAATCCGGACATCAGCGGATATGCCAACACCATCAAAACCCATCATAATGACGTAGATATCGTCCGCCGTGCCCGTGAGCGCGGATTAATCATCGAAACCAACTGGGACTGGCACAAAGACGAAGTTCGCCAGGTAGCAAGAATGCTCGGTCTTGGCGAGGCTGTAGCCTCACGCCAACCCTTCCCCGGTCCGGGACTCGGCGTTCGTATAATCTGCAGCGATAAGGCTGCCACAGCGAGCCGGGAACAGAACTCGCGACTTCGCGCTCTAATAGATACCCTGACGACCGGAAAATATGATACTCAAGTAGCGCCTATACGCAGCGTCGGCGTACAGGGAGATAACCGCAGCTATAAGAGCCTTGCGATAATGGCAGGAGGGTGCCTCGATGCCGACTTTGATGAGATTTTTTCTCTTGCCAGAACCATTCCAAACACCCTCGGCTTCATCAATCGCGTAGCCTTCCGATTAGATCATGACTCTTTTGACGGTACGCTTTTCAGCTCGCCCATGTTTATCTCTCCGGAGACCGCTTCACTTTTGCGGGAGATTGATCATATTACCACAAGCGAGCTGATGAATCCCACCATCAGCCAATGCTTTGCTGTATTAATTCCGGTCTCTTCGACAAAGGGCAAAAAATATTCCGCCGTCCTGCGCGCCGTTGTCACCAACGATTTTATGACCGCCCGCTCTGCCATCCCCGGACAGGATTTTTCGCTTGAAGCACTCCGTTATGCCGTCGAAAAAATCAAGACCGCATTCGGCGATAAAATTGATATGATCCTCTACGATGTCACCGGCAAACCACCGGCCACCATCGAGTGGGAATAAGCGCGAAAAGCCAAAGAATCCTTTATTCATGCGGCTTTTCGGGGCGTCACCCCCGCAAATGATAACAAAATGATAACCAACATTACTCCCGTGTGTGTTTTATAAAACCATAAATTAAGACCTTGCCGATTCCTTCGGCAAGGTCTGTTTTTTACGCGCCCGTTGATTAATCTTATATTATTCCCATTAGGTCGGGCTTTTATGCAAAAAATGCCTAAAATTTTTTCAAAACCTCTTGACATCTAAGAAAGTATCCAGTATAATAATCGGTGCTAATTTTACCATAAATGGAATACAGAGGTTTTGATACATATTTTTAGGCATCCTCAGTCCGTACATAGCCCGAATTTATTCGGGCTAGAAATATTTTCAAGGAGGATTCTGTCTATGTCTAAACCTCTGTTTATCAAGGTCGATGAGATCGCAAAGGAGCTGGGCGTTTCCAAATCATTCGCGTACCGGCTAAGCAAACAGCTGAACGAAGAATTAAGCGCCAAGGGGTATATCACCATCGCCGGCAGAGTTAGCCGCCAGTATTTCGAAGAAAAGCTCTATGGCGCCACCCTCCCTCAAAAGAAGGAGGGATAAGTATGGCTGCTTATAAAGACAAAAACGGAACCTGGTTTATTTCCTGCCGGTACAACAACTGGAAAGGCGAGAGAAAGCAAAAGCTCAAACGGGGCTTCTCTACCAAAAGAGAAGCCTTGGAATGGGAACGTAACTTTTTGCAGAAGCAAAAAGCGGATTTGGACATGCCTTTTGAAAGCTTTGTTGAGCTTTACCAGGAGGATCTGAAAAACAAAATCCGCCATCATACCTGGAAAATCAAAAACAACATGATCGCCTACAAACTGGTTCCCTACTTTAAAAACAAAAAGCTTTGCGAAATCACGCCGCGGGATATCATCGCCTGGCAAAATGAGTTGATCGCGCAAGGCTACTCCGCAACCTACCTTAAAAGCATCCACAATCAGTTGTCGGCGATATTTAATCACGCAGTCCAATTTTACGATTTAAAGTCCAATCCGGCCGCAAAAGTCGGCCCCATGGGCAAAAAGGAAAGCACGAAAGAAATGCTCTTCTGGACAAAGGAAGAGTATTTGAAGTTTGCTGACAGCGTCATGGACAAGCCCATGTCCTTTTACGCTTTTGAGATGCTTTACTGGTGCGGCCTGCGTGTCGGCGAGCTGCTGGCCTTAACCCCGGCCGACTTTGATTTCTCCAAAGGAACCGTATCTATCACAAAATCCTACCAACGACTGAGCGGAAAGGATATCATAACCGACCCGAAAACGCCAAAGAGCAAGCGCGTCATTTCGATGCCGGATTTTTTGTGCGAAGAAATACAGGAATATATCGCATCCCTCTATGGAATCCAACCATCAGACCGCATTTTCCCGATTACCAAAAGCTACTTGCACCATGAAATGACCCGAGGCGCTACGGCCGCCGGGGTCAAGCGTATTCGAATTCACGATCTGCGCCATTCCCATGTATCCCTGCTGATCGATATGGGCTTCACCGCCTTAGCGATTGCAGACCGATTGGGGCATGAAAGTATCGATATCACCTACCGATACGCCCACCTGTTCCCGTCCAAGCAGGTTGAAATTGCCCAAAAACTGAGCATCGAAAGGAATGAGCCGAATGTCGCAGAAAAAACGTGATAAGAAAAACCGCTGGCGCAACAAAATCGTTGCCTTCCGAATGTCGCCGGAAGAAGCCGCGCAATTGGACGTCTTTGTGAGGCTTTCCGGTCTGACCAAGCAGGACTACCTGATCGGCCGGGTCTTGCAAAGAGACATTGTGGTGCATGGTAATTCCAGAATCTATAAGGCTTTGCGAGATCAGTTGAGGGAGGTGCTGACGCAGCTGAAACGTATCGAAGCCTACTCGGCCGAAAACGAGGAGCTTTTGGAGCAAATTCAATTCATCACGCAAATTCTCCATGGATTCAAGGAGGGTGTATGATTGTATATAAAGAGAAAAAGACTGTCCCCTATTCATCTGTTGGCCCAGATGAGGGACAGCCCTATTTCAAACATTCTGCTTATACTATACCCCAAAACTCCATAAAAATCAATACTACGTATGAAATTCATAAAGAACAATTACAAACCGTCTCCTTAACTGAGTTGTACGATACCGTCTATCATCCGAAAACGCAGATCATCACTAATCTGCTCTATTCGGGTGTCTATCTCTTCGCCGGCGCCCCAAAGGTGGGCAAATCCTTTTTCATGGCGCAACTGGGCTATCATGTCAGTAATCATAAATGCACCGTTCTTTATCTTGCCTTGGAAGACGATTACGCAAGACTGCAAAAACGGCTGGCTAAGATGTTCGGAACCGACAGCACCGACAACTTCCACTTCGCTACCCAGGCCAAAAGCCTTAATCAAGGACTGGAACAGCAACTTTTAAACTTCCTTGCCGAGCATCCGGACACACGGTTGATCATCATTGACACCCTTCAAAAAATTCGTGAAAGTGGTGGTGACCGGTTCAGCTATGCCAGCGATTATGAAATTATTGCAAAGCTGAAAGCTTTTGCGGACAAGTATCATGTCTGCCTTTTGGTTGTTCACCACACACGAAAACAGCTGGCCGATGACAGCTTTGACACCATCTCCGGCACGAACGGATTGCTGGGCGCTGCGGACGGCGCTTTTATACTCCGCAAGCCCAAGCGGACCGACAACGTGGCAATTTTGGACGTTGTCGGCCGTGATCAGCAGGATCTGCGGCTGCATCTGGAATTTGACCGTGAACGCTGCATCTGGCAGCTTACCAAAGCAGAGACGGCGCTTTGGCAGGAACCGCCCGATCCTCTGATTCAACGTATTCCCGGCTTAGTATCACAGAACTCTCCGGTATGGATCGGAAGTGCCACCGAACTTGTGAAACAGCTGGGACTTGATATGCAGCCCAATGTTCTAACCCGCCGGCTTAACGTCAGCGCAGACCGGCTTTGGAACGACTATGGCATTCGTTATGAATGTTCCCGCCATCATACCGGCCGGCAAATCAAATTCACTTTGACCACCGGGTAGCGTGACGGTCGTGACGGTCGTGACGATATTTTTGTGTACGATATTGGTATCTAAATATCGTCACATCGTCACGGGCATTTAGTAAAACAAAAAACAATTTACCAAGCCGATAAAGGGTAGAAAAGGCTTATCACAGCTGGATTGTCTGTTATAATAGCACCTTTTTCCGTAATTAACTGCATATATTATACGCTCTTGAAAATGGGCAGCGTGACGGTCGTGACGATATTTTGTGTACGATACTGCTATCTAAAATATCGTCACATCGTCACGGCTAAGTCGCTGGACTTATACAAAACCGAAAAGCAACATTGATAGATTTTCCGTCTATCAATGTTGCTTTTCTATTCGCTTGGGGTCTTAGGGTCTCCCTAAAATCGAATTTGCGCCCGCAAATTCAGTGCTTGTTATAACAATATTTCGACCGGTATGTATCCGGGAAACGTTGAAGCTGAACAGATAAAAAGGCCACATAGCGACTGCAAAATTAGCAGTTGTTATGTGGCTGGGTTACGATAGTATGTATAATATTGGGTTATGTGGGGAAAGCTAGACAGTTAAGTAACAGTAAGATATTACCATATTTGTTGTGTCATTGTCAAGAGGGATACGGGAAAAATATTCAACAGGAATTGACCCGCCGAAAAGAGAAAGCTTTGCTTTGTTGTAGCAAGTACTGAATTTGGCATGCCAAATTCCATTTTTAGGGGAACCCTAAGACCCCGGGAAAGGGCCAGCGCCGCATATAGCGGCGCTTTATTGAACTTTGATGAATCTCCTAAATCAATCATCAATAAATTTTATAACAAATTTCCATATAAGTTCAACAGTTTCGACAACGGCTGTCATAAGATTAGATTAAGAATCAGCCCAAAGTGTTGCCTGCATTCCAAGTGAATATATATTTACCTGAACCAAATTCATCGATAGTGCCATCGGGATAAACGAGAGTCACGGAAGTATTTGGAGGTATCATCACATTAAATACTACGCTGTCGCCTTCACTTTTCCACCCTGATTCAATACGCCCATACATTGAATCAACAGAGGCAAAAACATAGGACAAGTGCTTTGTCAAAATGGGCTTAATTAAAATTTTTTTGTATCCCGGTTCATCGGTCGAATAGTTTATACCGGCTATTTTTGTGTACATCCAGTCAGCGACAGCGCCATACGCATAATGATTGAACGAGTTCATGGTTTCACTCCATAATGTACCGTCTGACCTTATTCCGTCCCAATGCTCCCAAATTGTTGTCGCGCCCTGCTTTACTGAGAAAAGCCAAGAAGGATATTCCGTGCGCAAAAACAATGTGTATGCAAGCTCTTCATAGCCGTTGTCTGAAAGCGCATGAAGCAAATAAGGTGTACCAATAAAACCTGTTGTAAGGTGGTTGCCGGTTTTAATTATCATTTCTGCAAGCGCATCGGCAACAGCTTTCTTATTATCGGTTAGATTAAAAAACAGTGCAAGTGCACATGCTGTCTGCGTTTTTTGATATGGCACACCGTCTTTATCCAAATATGTCTTTTTGAATCTATTTACAATTCCTTTGTTTAAGTGTGAGTATTCAGCACTCTCCCTCTGGTGACCTAGCAATGCCGCAGCACGCGAAACCAAAGAAGTCGAGTGCGCATAGTAAGCATCCGCTATATAATTATCATCAGTGCTGCCCTTATTTGACCCGGGCGGCGAATCCAAGCCAAGCCAATCGCCGTAATGATAACCGCCTTCCCAATGGTATGGATTATCACCTTGCGCCTTTATATATTCAACCCATTGCTTCATACTGTCATATTGCCGCGCAAGAAGCCGTTTATCCGCATATGCATGATAAATCTCAAATGGGCAGATTGTGGCTGCATCTCCCCAGCCTGCTGAGATTCGAGTCTTGGTAATACCGGGCACAATGCCTGCAACTGCACCGCCAAGTTTCTTTTGATCAATAGCTAAATCCTTTAGCCATTTTGTGAAAAAGAGCGCTACATTCATATTCATTGCTGCTGTTTTGATGAACACTTGGGCGTCTCCCGTCCATCCGAGCCGTTCATCTCGTTGCGGACAGTCAGTCGGAATATCGACATAGTTGCCTCTTTGGCCCCACAATATGTTTTGGTATAATCTATTTACATCGTCGTTAGAGCACTCAAAAGAACCGGTTGATTTTAGGCTTGAATATATAACCTTACCGAAAAAATTATCAAGTTTTATTTCACCGGGATATTCGTCTATGCGTACATACCTAAAACCTTGAAACGTAAAATGAGGGTGGTAAAATTCTTCCCCCTTCCCGGATAGGATGTATTCTTCTTTGTTTTCGGCAGTTCTAAGATTGTCAGTATAAAAGTTCCCGTCTTTATCGAGTATTTCAGCGTGCGAGAGACACACCCTATCCCCCGGTTTTCCACAAACCTTGAAGGCTACCCAGCCGACCATGTTTTGACCGAAATCGATAACCGTTTCACCTTTCGGAGTTTTAACAATCGAAACCGGCTTTATCTCATGCATTATTTTAACTGGTTCGTTTATTTGAGAATTTATATGCTTTTTAGGATAATCAAGTGAAATTGCGTTTTGCCAGGTTGAATCGTCAAAATCGAAATTCATTGATTCCTCTATTTTCTTTCGGGCATCGTAAGTTTCACCGTCATATATTTCGGATTTCAGAAATGCGCTTTCGTTATATTTCCAGCTTGTGTCACTTGGTACAAGTTGAATCTTACCATCAGGCATTTCGATTCTCAGCATCAAAAGGATGCCCGGCAAAGCATCAAATACATTGACACCACCTCGCCATCCCAGCCTACCCCTGCACCAACCTTTAGCTAAAGTAACCTCTATCGTATTTTCGCGCCGTAGCATATCTGTCACATCGTATGTTTGATATTGCAAATTTTCATTGTACGATGTAAAGCCGGGGGTTAACCAATAATCCCCGACACGCTTACCGTTCAGCTCGATTTCATAAACCCCAAGTGCTGTTGCATAAATACGTGCAGATTTTACGGGCAATTCGCATTTAAATGTCTTCCTGAATACAGGGCAAACCTGAGTGTTACCTTCTGAAGTCGTTATCCAATCGGCGTTGAAGTTTTCGGGTATTTGTATTCCGGTTTCAAAGAATGCCCGGCTCCACTCTGATTCGTTGCCATCGCAATCCCAAATCCTTATGGAATAATCATATCTTGTAAAGGGCAACAAGGGCTTGCCCCCGTATTGTATATGTATATTCTCGCCACTTTTGACAATACCGCTCTGCCACATACCGTCAACATTTATCTCGTAGGCAGATTGCTTGACATTTTGAAGCGAGCTTTCAATTCTCCAACTAAAGCGTGGGTACAAATCATCCATTCCTAAAGGATTTTTTTTATATTCACATAACAAGTCCTTGCATTCAATCAGCACTGATAATAAACTCGGTTCTAAAATCGGAAAAAGATGAACCGCCTTTCATAATATAAAATATTTATTGGTCGGGGAGTAGAGAGTTGTATATATGAAATCCGTTCTTCTTTTATTATATATAGCAACGTTTTTATGATAAATGCTTCGTCGGCATTATTCATTTTGCATGGTGCAGAGCAAACGGATGTTTGGGCGTTTAATCGTCTACTCCCATCCACTGAATTCGAATTGCAGAAAACTGTCCCCAAGTTTTCATTTCATTCATCCGTTATTCTTGCTTTTTAAAGAATTTAAGTGCCAGATGATTAATTGGGTGTAGGGAAAGCAAAGCGACAAGATAGAGCAAATGCTCTAAAACGCCCAGCTTCCCCTATCTCCCCAAAGGATCTCACAGACCTTTCAAATTTCAGTCTCAAATCCTATAGATATAACTTTATATTATAACGAACTATCCTCATTTAAGAAGGCATATACGGTAATTTCATTGTATATGTCCCTTGGTGCGAAATAATCACAGCTTTAACGTTTTTACCCTCGACCAAAGACTTATTGATAGTATGATCCTTATATTCATCATAATGCTCAACCGAAGTTGGCCACAGACAAATAGTTGGGTCAATCAATCTATAAACTTGAGTGGTACCACCGGATATTATGCCGTGATGTGACATCTGTACTAAGTCGCTTTTTAGATAATCATCATACATCTCCGCCATTACACCATTGCCTTTTGGCATAATGTCTCCAAGCCACATATGACGCTGACCTTCAATATCAACGGTAAACACCGCCGTGCTGTCATTATAATACTCATAGTAGCTGGGGAATAAGTCTGCATATGTATACAAAAACTCTATTTTTGCATTTGCAATATTGAACACCTGACCTGCATAGGGTTTGACTAATTGGTCATCGCGGAAAAATATTTTTATTATATCGTAAAATTTAGGAACAATATTATCACTCATATTAGAATCTACGATTCTTGTCGATTCTAGAGAGGGAAAATTGAAAATAACCTTTTCAACCTTTACATCTTGATTGTGTTTAGGCATGAAATCCATAAATACATTGATATGGTCGGGGTGAGCATGTGTGAATATCCATGCGGCAATAACTATTTTATCGCCTTGGGGTGTTTGTTCGGACAAGACCCTATAAAGCTCAGCCACCTCCTTACCGCCACCATCACCGGGCCCTCCGTCTATCACTAAAAATCTGCCATCGCATAGTTTGTAAACTGCGGATAACCCGAGTGATTGCAGTTGCAACTGGGTAAGAGTGCTGTCAGTTGTTTTAGTGTATTGATTTTCTTCGGTAAGAAAATCAAAAGCCGATTTCCCGCCAGCAACAATTCGCACCGATTTCTGTTTGTCAATGTAATACACATAAAGAGAAGAGTCGCTGTTCAAATATGCGGTATAGAGATTTTCGCCAATACTATTCTCATATACCTTTGTGTATCCTTTTTCTACAAGTGCGTCCTGGTAGGATATGAACTCAGTTTTGTTTGTGTTTCTAATAAGCCTCAGATATTGATTATCATTGCAATCGAATATCTTATCCTGCTCTCCGCCTTTGTATTCTGGGATATCCGTTGTCCAACCTTCTATGCTGCCCACATCGTCAGCGTTTGGAATAATCAACATTGCCTCATTCTCCTTGTTGCGCGTCGCAAGTCTCTTTAGTTTTTCACAGAAAATGCCGACTGCCTTAGCGGTAAGTTCATCTCCCGTTCCGGCAATTACTACAACCCCATCCTTTATCTGAATGGCGTATTCATAATCTGCAAGTCCCTTTATCACGTTTTTGCTTTCGACGCGACCTGTTTCTCCGATTAGTATTTCGTTTTTTCTTTCTGTTTTTTGTGTTGCAGTGTCATATGTATATTCAATATTAATCCCGGTTAAATCCCTTATCGTATTCAAAAGGGAAGCCAAGGCAGCCTCTATAATTGGGCTCGCCTTTTTGCTTATAATGATAATGCTGTTGCTTACTCCATTTTCCAGGATGCTGAAAGAGTTGCTTTCGTCGAAGACGATGTTTATTGAGGTTCCAAGCAATAAGAAAATGTTTTTGTTTTCCGATTTCATCTCCGAAACCAAACGCGCTACTGCTAGCTCAAGAAAATAATCGTTTGATGCAGCAATAATGACTTTGTTTTCAGTAACCTCGATAGAATACCCATAAACGAGCTTTTCATAGGCGCTTTTTGATTCCTCTCGGTTGGTTTCGCCAACTAGAATCTCGTATGCAGACCTATCAATGTCCTCGACATTTTTCGCCCAGTCGTCAGATATCCCAATTGGGACACCTGACAAGCTATCAATAGCAGCTTTTAGATCAATTGCTGCCTTTATGCAGTTTTTTGATGCCTTAACGGGACGTACTATGGTAAAAATCGCTGTTTCACCCTCTATAATATTTACGGGTGTGATAGGTGGGTCTGTCTCTTTACAGGATGGAAGCATAAAACTAAGCAATAACGAGATTAGAAGAATACACGTGCTCGCTATTTTATTGATCCGCATCTTTTAGTCCCTCTATTAATCTTCTGAGCATAGCTTCTGTCATAGGCTTAGCTGTTTGCCATGTCGAGGCCCAGTTGCGATCGTTATTTTGGAACTGATTGAAATACTTATCTGCAATGCCATTAAGCTGAACATGGAAGAGCCGTCCCAATTCGTATGTTATTGTGTCGCGCAAAAGGTCATACATCTGCGCGTCTTCATTAGCATCTGCGTACCTTGATTTAAAAGATACTTCAAACAAAGCAGGTGTTGTTGTCCTATAAGCCTCGGACGCCATGCATTCAAGCACCGCCGCCGCCCGATGTGGATCATTCCCGTATGCGGATACAGAATATAAGGTATAGGGATTTGCAACCGATGTTATGTAACCGCTCTGTTCCTCATCCCATTTAGGCAAGGGTAAAACACCATATTTTACCTCTGAGTCTGCCAGATGTTCTGTGGCAAGATATACGCGATCTATGCAAAACAGGGATCTGCCAGCGGCAAATATCTCTTTATACACCATATCCTCATTACAATAAACATCTTTGCCTACATGTATCCAATCACATATCTTGTTAAGAAAATCCAAGGATTTTTCACCGTAAAATGAAGGGGAGATAGTAAGCCAATTTTCTTTATCAGGTTTAAGAACAGAAAGTTCGGAAGCATCAAAAAGCCCTTGTATATGCAATGCAAATGTTGTCATCCCATAACTGTCGCCCTGGTCCTTCTTGCCGTCGTTGTTCAAATCCTGGTATATACCGCGTGACATCTCAATCATTTTATCAAGTGTCCACTTATTGTCAGCAACAAGCTGATATGGATCATCAAGTTTGTAATCTTCTATCGTTTTCTTGTTAAAGAAAGCCGCAACCATCATATATAAAATATTAGTAGAAATATCACCCGACGCAAAATATAATTTGCCGTCTATCGTGACATCATCCAGAAGTTTCTGCGACCACCAAGGTTTATCAAAATTGAGATAGCGAAGATCCAGTAAATTTTCAGAAAACCCATTTATAGCGCAGGTAGCCGCGGTCCTTGAATATGCGGCATAAATATCATAATCTTTTGTACCCGCCTCAATGCTTTTTTTCGCTTTGTCAATAAATGTGTTTACATTAGTTGAATTGCCTTTGACACCTATGAATTCAAGCTCGACGTCTAGGCGGTTTTGAACATTATCATTTCGATAATATATAGCGTTTTCGACTTTATCACCGGTGAGGTCTTCAATAAAGAATTCTGGTTTCTGTACGTCTTCCCAGTATAAAATTGTTACCTTCTCGCCATCGAATTTAAGGTCTTCCGGCAAGTCGTCATCAACGAATCTACCCGTTGTTTGCTCGTCGGTCTGGGATGAAGCCCCAGTTGTAGTTTTGTCATCACGTTCGGTGCAAGATACAAGTGCTATCGATAGCATAACGCAGACCAACAGTAATGAAATAATGCGTTTCATAGTATTCCCTCTCAAAAATAGTTGAAAATCGCATTTGCAAGGGAAAGCATATCCCTTGCCGATGCGTTCTCAAGTTAATTTATGCTCTTCTTTTTTTGAAAATAGCAACTGAGGCAAGCGCCGCTAAGGTCAGTATAATAACGCCGAATACAACATCTCCTGTCGGAGGGGTCGTCGTTGTACCGCCACCCGTACTAGTAGTATTGGCCGGTGGGTCTGTTACAACCGGACTCTCACCCGATGCTGTCATGTATAACAACCCTTTCGGAACTGCATAACCATCAGCAACTGTTGCCCATTTGTTTGTAAAATCAAGATCCGTCATGTTTGTTTTTGCCGCTTCACCCTTCATCTTAGCTGTGGCAAGACCGGTTGCACCAGAGCCTTCAATAACCGCGTTGGCATCATATGAGTTATGCGTTTTTTTAGTTGGTGTAGCATTATCAAAGTAGCACTTTTCAATTGTCATTTTAAAGCCTGTGCCACCAACTTTATACATACCAACAATATCTGCAAGAGATGTACCTGTAGCGTTGGTTGTGATAGAGCCTGCATTAACACAGTTCGTTATTGAGGTGCCATTACCGCCTTGGCGGCCAATGATTCCGCCCGCCTCGTCAGAAGCTGAGATTGCGCCGGTGTTAAGGCAATCCCTGATTGTCACTGATATGCTGTTTCCGTTGCCGAGAATTCCACCAACGTACTTTGACTTGCCGTCAACAGTGCCGTCAAACCAACAACCTTTGATTTCAGAGTTCTCCGCTCCTGGATTCAGTTTGCCGATTATACCGCCAACATGGAATCCGGGGTCGCCTGCTGTGCCGTCCATCCCATTGACAATAGCGTCAGAATAAACGTTTTCTACTGTTCCCGGTAGAGTTGTTATTTCAGCAACAACGCTCGCCACGGTGTTATTTCCAGCAAAAAACGAATTAACAATAGCGACATTTTTAATTGTTCCGCCGGTAACACGGGCGAATAGAGCTATATTATTCGATGTCAAGCTGCTGTTATACAACCCGCTTATTGTATGGTTCTGTCCGTCAAAAGTGCCCATGAAGTTGGCTATCGGCACCCATTTGTTCGTCGGAGGCGTTGTTTTCCAAGTATCCGCACTTCCGGCGTTCATAACGATATCCGCACCGAGCTTAATTGTTTTTCCGTCAAAAATTTCGCCCCCTGCAGCAAGTTTTGAAAGTCCTGCAAGCTCCTGGGGAGTGCTAATGGTAAACTCGGTCTGAGCGGTGTTAAACCATGATGTATCTTCTGTGCCGTCCCAGACAGTTGCAGCGAAAGTGTTTACCGAGAGAAGGGAAAACAATAGTGTTGCTGCAATTAAAAATAATAGACTTTTCTTCATTTGCGTCTTCTCCTTATTAATAAATAAATTTTTAGTAGTGCTTTTTTTAAATAGTTATCTTTATAAATATTTAACATCCAAGTCGAATCCATCGAGGCCATCGCTTGTTGTAATATTCGAAAGACTTCCGCCAGCGAAATATATAACCTGCAAATCTGGTTCTGTGTAATCTTTTTTCATCATTCCGCCTCCTGATATTTTATGGTTGATATTCAGCTACGCCGAGAACATAATCATAATCTGCACCGCTGAGTCCATGATTTGGATCAGCCAAAATCTGAACGGCGACACCGTGAATATTTTTTGTTACCGGGTTGCCATAAATAACATAACTGTCTACACCGTTGCTCATAAGTGCGTAGCTGACAAATACATAATCTTTATAATACAGTGATTCGTCGAATCCAATCAGAACAGCAGTGTACATAATATCACCGTCTTTGTTCTCGAATACAAGATTGACATTGTCCGCTTCACTATATGCAACGCTTTTGCCGACTCTATTTTGATATGTTCCGGTGAAGTATGAAAGAGGTGCCGGATTGTCAGCGGCTTTTACGAGCGTTCCGTATTCAACGGGGAAATATCCATCCGATCCGTTTGTTTTCAGATCTTCAGAAATCCTCGATTTGAAACGCAAACCCTGACCAAGCGATTCATTTGTACGAATTGACGCTCCAACATAACCCAAGATGTTCTTCATGTTTTGCATTTGCGTTGTATTATACCCTGAAGCTGTTTTCTTAACAAAATATACAAAGTTGTTAAAATCATTTGTGGCAGCGTTCACTGTTTCAATAATCTGAACGGTAGTGTTTGCTCCATTGCCCGGCACGCTTACAATGAAACCGGTGTCTGTGAATTCAGTGGCGTCGGTCACGTCAACACCGTTAGCCAATATCCGTACATCAGATGTTTTGTTTATTCCTGTCGGATAGGCAAATGTCAAAAGTGAGTTTGCGGTATAAGGCAATACAAGTGTAGTTGTCTTATTTGCAACTATGTTTTCTTCTACATTAAGACTATTCCGAAGATAATTGTTCGTTGTGCTGGTGCTGATCTTGTCTACCGGCCATAGCAGCACTGATGGATTGACCTTGGCATACAATGTGCGTATCGAACTGAAATCCTGATACCCATGATGAGACACTTGACAAATATCGGCTTTGACGGCGTTAATATACATTGAGTTTATCAAAGGAACGCTGCCTTCTTCTGTGTCTCCGAGAAAAAGAATCTTCTGCTCATCCACCTCAATGGTGAAAATTAAGCTGCTGTCATTAACAGTTATCATTGAACCGGGGAATAAATCCTCGTATGTAAACAAAATGTCGATCTTCGCATTGCGGAAGTATAGGCTTTGCCCCGTATGAGGCTTTATCACGCTAAGAGTCGAGTCGGCATTTAGTGCGCTTGTTACCGCCGCGTTAAAGCGAGGCAGCATGTCAGGGTTCGTCACCATAGGGTTGTCAAGCAGCCCTAAAACAGAGGAGTCAGGAAAGCTGTAAATCAGATTTTCTAATGTAACATTTGCGCTATATGAATCCATAAAATTAGCGAAGGTGCCTGTATGATCCAAATGTGCATGCGTGAAAATCCAAGCAGCGATTACAATAGGATCGCCTCCGGATTGTGCTTGCAGGATGGAATAAAGCTCTACTTCGTCAATACCCTTCACATACCCGCCGTCAATGATAATAAAGCTTCCGTCGGCAAGCCTAATAACATATGACATGGCTGTTCCATCCGTTACCATCTGAGTAAGCAAAGTTGTCTTTGAAGCAACATACTTGGTGTCAGGCAGCAATGCGGATAACTGGGAGGATTTCTCAATTATGATCCTTATGCTTTGATTTGATGGGGTATAGTAAATGAAAATTGTCGAGCCGTCTTTTGTGTAAGTAGCAGATTTGTTGCCATCAATATCTTTATCTGCATACTTTACATATCCAAGACTCTGTAAGTTTGATACAGCGGTATTGTATTGTGCGGCCCCGGTATCCCCTATAACCATAAGATAGTCGCCGTTATCTTGCGACTCGGCATAGTTAAGACTGCCGCTTATACCATAAGGAATGTTGAGTGTTTTAAGCATATCCATCGGATGTTCAATTTTATCTGCCGAATAAACATAATTTTCGCGTGAAAGGGATAAAAACTTTTGAAGTCTCGGGGTTTCGCCCGTAACCGTCGCCCATGTGTTAGTGAAATCCAGTGCGCTCATATTTGTAGATGCAGCAGCACCGGTCATCTGTGCCATACTTTTGGCATATATAGTACCTGCAAGAGACGAAGTGCCCTCTAAGCCAACAGGGGTGCATCCCAGAGGATAGTAAGAGCCAATTACGGTTAAAGTTCCACCGTTTTTATAGTCGCCGAAAAGAGAGTTTGCAAACTTGTTATCCGTTGAGGCAATCGGCCCTGTTGAATAGCAATTTGTGAGTGATGCGCTAAGACCGCCGCTTCGGCCCACTATTCCACCAACCTCGTCCAAGCCATATATTGCACCCGTGTTCATGCAATCGCTAACGGAAATAGCTTGCCCGTTTCCGTTTCCAATAATGCCGCCGACGTATTTGCTTGCCGACTTAACTGAGCCGTCAAACCAGCATTTGCTGATCTGCACGCCTGCAGAAGCACATACGCCGACTAATCCGCCGGTTGACGCTCCCCCGGTGGGTAAGCCCTCTGAAACTTTTACATATGCGTCACTGTATATACCTGAAATTGTCGCAGGATTTGAAATTATTGCACCGGCAAGTCCGCCGATATTGCTGTTCCCTGCAATAAGCGAGTTTTTAAAGACAATATCTTTAACAGTCGCGCCATTCAGTCTGCCGAAAAATCCGACATAGCTTTTGGTGCTATTGTCATAATATAAACCACTTATTGTATGGCCCTTCCCGTCAAAAGTACCCTGGAAGCCCGGATCGCCAAAGGATATAGGTAACCAACCGTATGTCGGTGGATTATAAATCCAGTCAAGGTGATTGCCGGTATTCATTGTGATATCCGCACCGAGGTTTACAGTTTTACCCTGAAGGGGTCTGCCTATGGTAGTAATAACAGCAAGCCCTGACAGCTGCGCCATTGTATTTATTGTGTAAGTTGATTCACTTGCCTTATACCACGAGGTATCGGGCAATCCGCTCCATTGCGCCGTCTTCGCGCTTGGTGTTATGTCTGAAAAGATGCGCAACTGCGGCGTAGACCCGCTGACAGTCATCCAAACAGTGTCGAAGTTAAACGCTGTCATATTAGATGAAGCATTGTTGCCGGTCATCTGAGCAAGGGTTAAAGCCACAGGTGTGCCGACATATGTTGGGGTGCCTGAAGACTGATATGCCGCCGCTCCTCCGGATAAGTAATAGCAGCCAGATACAGTTAATGTATTACCGGCAAAGTTTCCTATTATCTCGGAGATATAGCCCGACGCGTCTACTCTGCCAAGTGTGGCTACGCTTGAATAAAAGTTTGTTATATTGGTGTTAGCGCCGTTACGACCGGCGAAGGCGCCCGCTTGATTGTCACCTATAACAGTGCCTGTGTTCATGCAATTTGAAGAGCTAATGGGCGTATTATTCGCGTTTCCGACTAGTCCTCCGGCATAGCTGCCTTTCGAATATGCAAAGCCATCAAACCATGTGCTGTTGATAGTAATCTTGCCGCTGCTGCCACTACCGCCAAGACCGACTACTCCGCCAATACTTGTGCCGGTTCCCGTGATATAGGCGTTGGTGTATATATTCTCGTAGGTGCTGTCTCCCGTTGAATTTCCAACTATGCTACCGCTGTTGCTGCCTGCCGAAATGTACGAGTTTACAAGTCTTACATTTCGAATAACAGCATTCGACGCTTCGCTGAATAATCCTTGGACACCTGCTCCGCTGTCAATATACAAACCGTTGATTGTGTGATTCTGCCCATCAAATGTTCCCGAGAATTTCTTAATGGGAGTCCATTTGTTCGCTTTGCCGGTAACCATCCACTGTGTAAAGTTACCCTCGTTTAAGTATATATCTGCGCCAAGGCGGACAGTTTTGCCGGCGAAGGTCTTATCTTGCGCTGCAAGAGCAGAAAACCCAGCAAATTCTTCCGGTGTGTTGATTGTGAATTGCGTCCCGCTATCACTGTACCAGCTTGTGTCTATTCCTCCGCTCCACATGGGCTCTCCCAGTGCAGTGACCATAGAGATCGGGATATTAGCCACAACAATCAAAAGCATAAGTAACAGAGCAGTTTTTCTTTGCAATTTTTCAGACCATTTCATTTTCATGCTTCCTTTCAAAATATTTAAGGATTCGGGATAGCGCATTTCCATTAGCGTTTTCAAACCACCTCCTATAAATAACTGTCTAACGTATACCATTAACACATCTTCATTATGGAGTGTTATCATGTAAGTAGAGACGACAGAAACCCAAAAATCTGATATAATAAAATTATCAGGAAGGTGTATGAGAAAGTACAGTAAGGAATTCAAAGAAGAAGCATTAAAACTGTCGGATGAAATTGGAGTCAAGAGTGCGGCAAGCCAACTCGGGATACAGTATTATACCCTTGCGGAATGGCGCAAGAACCGCAAAGCGGAAACAAAGTTACCCGATCCGGCAAATGAAGCAGCGTGCGCGTATCCGAGAGCTGGAGCGGGAATGCAGCGAACTGCGTCAAGCCAATGACATTTTAAAGGACGCATTAGGTTTTTTCGCAAAAGACCGGAAGAAGTAAAAACAAGTGAGAGACATCTGTTCATCGTTGAGTATCGGAACCGCTATCCGGTAAATCTGATGACGGTACAGATTGGCTGAAGTCGTTATCTTGCACAGCGATCGCGGCTGTCAGTATACAAGTGATGTGTTTAAAGCAGAACTCGTCAAACATGGTATTACTCAAAGTCTCAGCGGAACCGGACATTGCTTTGACAACGCCAGGATGGAAAGTTTCTTCGCAACGCTGAAAAAGGAAAAGCTTTGTTGAATTCCGACTTACCGTATGACGCGGGAAGTTAGGAATGTCATTTTCAGATATGTCTTTGCTTATTACAATAATGCCCGGATTTACACCGGAAATCCGTTCGGACTATCTCCGGTGAAATACCGTGAGTGGCTCAAAGTGTCAATCAACAGTCCGACAGCATAACCGGCGGTCGGCGATCCCCATTTTTTCTCCGTTCCGCTACGCTACACTCCGTAAAAATGGGCTTGTGCGTATCCATTACAGATATCGGATTTGGGGTCTAATTTCGATTGCTCATTTATTGACAATTCCATTATAACAAATAAAATTACCAATTAATATGGATTTGTTTTACATTATTATGTACATTTTTTACTTAGCGCAAGCGTTTATATTAACAAAGATATCAAATATGTTCACAATGATGCAAAATATCGCTATATGAAACAAGATAAATAACCCTTATAATATATAATGATAGATTTTATTTCTATAATTTATATTATAAGGGTTGTAAAATCAATAAAATAACAAGGGGGTAAAGAATCAAAGCAATTAAAAGGACAGCGCCGCTTTAAAATATCGCTAATGACGGCAATTGACCTTTAATACGGACCTGAAAATAAACGAAAATAATATATAATAGAGGTTTAACAATGAAAAAACTTCATTTGATTTGCAACGCACATATTGACCCGATCTGGCAATGGGGGTGGGACGAGGGTATCGCCGCCGCTATTGCTACCTTTGCCTCCGCCGTACGCCTTGCCGAGAAATTCGACTATGTTTTCTGCCACAACGAATCGGTCCTATATCAATATATCGAGGAATACGCCCCTGAGTTGTTTGTGCAGATACAGAATCTTGTTCGTGAAGGAAAGTGGCATATCGCAGGTGGCTGGTTTCTTCAGCCTGATTGTAATATGCCTTCCGGAGAAAGTATCGCTCGTCAAATTTTAGTCGGGAAAGCATATTTCATGGAAAAGTTCGGCGTGTTCCCAACGACAGCAATAAATTACGATTCCTTTGGGCACAGCCGCGGTCTTGTTCAGATACTGAAAAAATGCGGACAAGACAGCTACATCATCACTCGTCCGTCTCCATCACAGTGCGCCTTGCCCAAAGATCGCTTTATCTGGAAGGGGTTTGACGGAAGCACGGTCAAGGTGTCCAGAGCATGCAGCTATAACACACCCTTAGGCAGAGCGGCTGAAATAATTATGAAGCGTGCAAAGCTGCAAAATGAAGAGAACGTCGGCATGTTGCTTTGGGGGGTGGGCAACCACGGCGGCGGTCCTTCCAGAAAGGATCTGTCGGATATTGAAGTCATTCAGAGCACGTCGCCATTTGAAATTTTGCACAGCACACCAGAAGATTTTTTCCAGGAATTTGATTCAAATGCAGAGCATGCATCCTCCCTTGTGCACTGTATGCCCGGATGCTATACTTCAATGATTAAAGTAAAGCAAAAGCATATAGAGCTTGAAAACCTATTGTATTATACCGAAAAATTATGCGTCTGCGCTTCTCTATCCGGACGCTCACCTTATCCGGCTAAGCGTTTGGCACTGGCGCAGGAAGACTTGCTCGTTAGCGAGTTTCACGATATTCTTCCGGGAACCTGCATAATGAGCGCGGAGGCAGCAGTACTTGATATGCTTGGGCACGGGCTGCACACTCTTCGTCAGGAATTCGATAAGGCATTCTTTTCTCTTGTCGGATCCGAACATGTTGCCGATGAGGACGAATATCCTATATTTGTTTTTAATCCGCACCCATATCCGATATCGACTGAGGTCGAATGTGAGCTTACGCTGGCTGATCAGAACTGGGATCTGGAAGAATGGAATCAGGTGAAAGTTTACGATGGCAATCTCTTGCTGCCATCGCAAGTTGTGAAAGAGTCATCAACTATCCCTCTCGATTGGCGCAAGAAAGTCGTTTTTAAAGCGGATTTAAAGCCCTTTGGAATCTCGAGATTCTGCGCGCGCATGGTGAAAGAAAAGAAATATGTTGTGCGCCATGGTGTTGACGGCGATATAGTACTTCTCGGTGCGGATTGGGAAGTTATAATTGGCGGCAAAAGCGGGTTAATCGAAAAATATCGCGTCGGTGACCGCGTATATATGGGAAGCGGTGCTTTTATGCCTGTAATGTACGACGACAACGAGGATCCGTGGGCAATGTCAGATGCACAGCTTAAGCGACTGGGCACAGATCCGCGCGACTTCAAGCTGATGGCGCCCACCGATGGTATCTTCGCAGGTCTTGACAGCGTTGAAATTATTGAGGACGGCGAGGTATATCTGGGCATCGAAAGCTTCTTCTCCCTTGATGAGACAAAAATTCGTATCGCATATAAGATCTACAAAGATAGCCCTTACATTGATATCAATGTTAATGTTTTCTGGAACGAAAAAAACAAAATCCTCAAACTCAGATTACCCGTACAACATGAAGGCACGTTTATAGGTCAAACCTTGTACGGAACAGATATTTTGCACACTGACGGACGTGAATGCGTAGCGCAACGATATTGCGGCATAGACGATGGCACAAACACTTTAGGTGTGCTCAACAACTGTATTTATGGCTGTAGTTTTGATGAGGGGAGCTTGTACCTGACATTGGTAAGGGGGGCATCCTACTGTGCTCATCCGATTCACGACAGGCAGATTCTCCCCTCGAAAAAGTTCGTTCACCTTATAGATCAGGGACAGCTTAATTACAGTTTTAGAGTGATTGCGTGCAAATCATACTAACTGGAAAAGAAAGCACTTGAATTCAATCAAAAACCCTATGCCCTGAATCTGTTTCCGATTGGCACCGGAAACCTTTCGGCTCCCGTGCCGCTTATCGTTGAAAACGAAAACATTATCCTCTCGGCCGCAAAGAAGCGTGATGATGCCGACGGATATGTTTTTCGACTATTCAACGGGAGTTCCGGACGGGCAAAAACTCGCCTATCTCTCGGCGGGGTCAGCATCTCGCTCTCCTTTGAAAGCTTTGAGGTAAAAACCGTTTGCTATGATGACGGAGCTTTGATGGAAAAGGACGAATTGATTATTTAAGACAAAATTTAGAATTGGATTTTGCAGTTCAGACGGCTATTTTGAATCAAGCCATAATAACACAAAACAACAAACGACCATCCGTCACAAGCGGGCTGCTTGAAAGGGATGGTCGTTTAACGTTGAATTGTTTATATTCCGATCTCTACGTCCAGCATACGGTATCTTGCCCCCTCGGCATAGGTAGCAGTGTAGTCAACCGGCGCAAAAATTATTGTGGGCGGGCAATCACTTTGCATCCGTATTGCAAGCGTATGAGTACCGGCAGACAGTGTGCTACTATAAACTCGGTCTTTTTCGCACCTGTGATAAGCGGGGACAACCGATGTTATCTGCGGTGCAGACAATACCTCTTTCCCGTCAAGTGTGACAGTAAGTGCCGCAGTAGTCGCAAACATCAAACGTACCGGCAGTTCTTTTGTTAGTGTCAATGTTGTTTCCGCAAGATATATCCCGTTCGGCATCGGTTTGTCAAAGGTGATTTTAGTACCATCGATATAGTGCGTCTGCCCCGAAAGTTTCCATCGTGCCGCGCGTAGCACCGATATCCCGATTGGGTATTCATTCCAGAGCGTCCCGTCTGCCAGACGTCGACAAACTATCAGTTGTAAGGTATTTTGATGGGGGATGTTCCCCTTAGAAATAATGGTAATCTCTCCGCTGCGCTTACCGGTGAGCAGAAGGGGGGAATCAAAACCGGTCAAGTCGCCGCTAATACCATCCGGGCATACGAGTCTCGCGCTAACTATCCATGTTCCATCCGACGGTGGCGTTAGAGTGATCGGTATGCGCAGGGGTTGCGCGGGGGAGACAGAGGCTCCGTTGGGATATCCGATGTAGACAGTCAGCCCTTCACCCTGCGGCACTCCGGTTGGGATGGTTTCAATTGAGTAATTGTAGTCGAAATTTTCCGGGTACTTCAGTGTGTACAGCGACGAATCCTCCAGTGCAAACTTTTGCTGCAGTACCATGGTGCGCTCGGTCAATTCTTTTAGGTTTTTGGGCGCACGCAAGCCCTTTATAGGGGCTGATACAACTATACGTTCGCCAATCGGATCGCTCCACTTTTGGGGAATATATGCACTGCCATATAAAATTCCATACAGCGCGCCGAGAGTAGCGACGGTGCAGTCGGTATCATAACCAAGGTTTACCGTCTTGAGCAACCCGTCCTCAAAATCCGCCCCGCTAAGCAGTCCCAGCACAGTAAAGGCGATGTTTTGCGGCGCATCGGTGAAATTGTCCCGCCCGTGCTCATCTAGAATTTTTTGACGTATGCACGTGTATGTTTTTCCCTCTTGGTGCCAACGCAGCGTGTCAGCAACTGCGCGATAAGTGCGGCTGCTGCTTGGAATGTATTCCAGTGCTTGCTTAATTAATTGTACTTTATCGTCACAAATAAAGGCAAGGCTCTGTAATGCCGCCTGAAATATTTCGCCGTACATTCCTTCACCGCCCGCATGATCAACCACCGCATCTTGATATGCAAGATAGGCGGCAAGTCCGGGATTACCCGGCGCGATGCACGCCCATAGCTCTGATCGAATGGGGGAACCCATACAATCAATAAATGGGTTGTCATAGCAACCGGAAAAGGGCGGGGTCAGGCCGCTGCGCAATGCAGTTAAGGCATAGCCATACTCGTCATACGGGAAAAAGACATGCTCTAAAAAGCCACGGGCAAGGTGGGTCGAGGACAGGCGTGTGCCATATCGCTCGGCTGCCTGTAAATTACATAGTTGTAAATCCAAATCGTCATTTTCAACCGCCCCGGTCTCATAGGTTTTGGGGTACCAGGTTAGTTGCATTGGTTCCTTTACGCCTTCGACCGGCGCCCCCAGTGTACCGCCGATATTTTTACCCAGCCAACAGGCATATATTTTGTCGAATAACACATCTCTAGAAAGTGTCATTTTTATCCATCCTTTTTGATTGGCGAATAGCAACGCCGATTTCTATTGATTATATCAAACGGAAATGGTATAGTCAATAGTGTTATTTGTGTAGCGTTTTGTATTTGTGTGTTAAAGCGTTGCTCATCATTGACACTCTAAAACAAACAATTTCGCTTGTTGTATAGTCCGTTTCTTTTCTGTTTATATATGCCTGAATTGCAAATCAAGCATAAATTAACCGCCTATATATATCTTCCGGAAATGTTATATATAAAGGCGGTATTAGATTATATAGCGCCTTTTTACATTATAATAGTCGTTTTTTAGATGATATTGAGGCTTTTCTATATTCATATGGAGTCATTCCCATAATTCGCTTAAAGGTCGTGTAGAAACTTTTTGGATTATCATATCCGATTTTTTTGCATATCTGATCAACATTAAGATTGGTATCCTTAAGAAGCTCAACAGCCTTTTCAATTCGTTTTTTTTGAATATAAGTGCTAAAATTCACTCCATACGTACTTTTAAAAATACGGCTGAAATACGACGGGTTATAAGAATATCTCCTTCCTACGTCGGACATCGATATTTTTTCGCAGAAATTATCATTGACATATTCAATAACCGTCGGTAATAGTTTGTCTTTCGCAAGTAGAGTTTCTGTGTTTTTGTTTTGCCTAATCGCTCTTATCATCATCATTAGAATTAAGTAAAGATAAGATTTTATAACTATTAAATACCCTTCCCGTTTCTTTGTAAATTCATTATACATTAATTTGAAAAAGTTTTCGACCATAATTATTTCATCTTTGGAAAACGAAATAACAGGTGAGTTATAATCTAATTTATTTTCACTGCCGTCCATGAGATAATATAAAATAGTATCCACACTTCCGCAGTCCTTTAAGGTATCGCTGATAAAAGAAGGAGATAATAGGATTTCATAATAATTTGTTTCTTTTGTGATGTTCATTGAATGTATTTGATTACAGTCAATAAAAAACAAACTTCCGCCCACAATATTATAATTATTGCCGCTTATTTCATGGATGCCTTCACCATTTACAATATACGTTATCTCAATAAAATCATGTCTGTGTTTCCTGATATGCCCGGAAGCGCAATGTGAAAGAACCGAGATCTTTTCATTTTCAAGAATATATTTTTTTGTCTCATATAAACGAATATCCATATTAAGCCTCCTAGCTGTTCAGTCGTATATAACAATATGCGCAATATATTACATTGCTTTATCTAGTTTAATATTACACTAATATTCGTCATAATGCAACTATTCGCGAATATAAACCCATATGCATTTCTCTACTTCTTGCATTATATTAATTACAAATTGATAGATTGTAAAATAAAGTGCTACACCCAGTCAGGACAAAATGAATAGTCCGTAATTGAGAATTCATATAGAATATATTCTTGTATATAAAAACAAATGCAAACACTATGTATGGCGTCTTATCGTGCAGCTGGAGGCTTGACGGGGAGGGGGTGCATTGGATGTAATAATACCGCATAACACGGCTGCGACCTTTGTATACCCAACGGAAAAGAAGTTATGCTTGGACTGGGAAGTAATGTTTTACTGGATGATAAGGTTTCTAATAAAGTATCAGTTATAAATATAAGTACTGTAATGGACTCCCGAACAGTTAAAGCGGGAGCCCATAAAACACTGGAAAATCTACGATTTTTACGTCGACGACGGTTTTTCCGGTCTCAACTACAACCGGCCCGAGTTTCACCGAATGCTCAACGATATTGACAGCGACAAGGTGAATTCGGTGCTACAGCAAGGCTATTGCAGGATGATAAAGCCTTTTCCCGGCTGGTGGAGGAGAAATCGGGCATGCAAACATCCGAAAGGCACCTAAATCAAGAGCGGGACAAGCTCATACAGCGAAAACAATGCTTTCAAAGCTTCTGTTAAAGCTTTTCGAGGACCACGCTGCTGGACTGATATCCGATGAAAACTACATAGCTTTCACCCAAAGATACCAGTCCGAGCAAGCAGAGATCCAAGAAAAAATTACGGTACTGGAGGACAAACTGGCACGGCAAACCGACTTTGCAGCCAATGCCGCAAAGCTGCGGGCATGCGGATTATACGGAGGTTGACGAACTAACGCCGTATAGGCTCAATAGGATTATTGAGAAGATTCAGGTAGGTCATGCGGAGATAGTGAATGGGAGGAGACGGCAGGAGATTGGGATCGTGTGGAGGTATTTGGGAATAGTTTAATTACCACCATTTTCTCATCTTTTTATACTTTTTTAAATCATCCGAAGGAATATTAAAATAAGGCTTATCGAATCGGTGGAAATTAATAATATTGTCAAATTTTTTTGTGAGGGGTGATTTAAGTAATGCCCTACAACCTGGGAATAGAACAATTTTTTTATTTTCTCTCAACACATCTGCAATTTCAGGATCAATGCTTAGTGCATCGTGCGTATTCATCCACGGATAAATAAAAATTTGTTTATCCAGAGCAAAACCAATTGCCGCCGTAATTCTCCATATTTCACCACTCACATATTTTATATCTCGCTCAAATCTCTCATTTGATAAGCCAAACATATGCTTGATATCTGTTACGGAATATGGAAGTTCTGAGATTGTTAAGGCTTCTTGGATACAATTTTTTGCAGATTCAGATTCCTTTAAAAATTCAAGTTCATTAAAATCTGTTTTACCTAAAAAACATGAAACCTTAGCTAGATGAACGGGGGAAATTTTTTGATCATTTAGAAGGATATCTCCATCAATGATTTCTCCAGTACCTCCAAGACAGGTAGCCAACCCCCAACTCCCTCGTCCAAAATCGCTAATGAGCGCATATATATTCCCGCCCACAAATTCATATGTAATCGATTTAAAAGTATCCTTGCAACTATACACCTGAGATTGACAAAATGCATACCCCGTAACATGATACATATTGATTTTTATCATTTGATTCTAAATCCCACCTCAACCACATCAAAAATATTTATTGGTCCAGTAAAAACCGACCTCAGTGCGCCATTAATATTACAAAATCGGTCTATTTCAAAGGAAGCATTTGTTGTAAATCTTATTACGGTCTCACATGCTCGTGCTCCAAGTTGTTGAGCTTCAGCTAAAGTTGGTTGGAAATTTAATGCGTAAACAAAACTATTTACACCTCCTTCTTGACTAATAAGTTTGCCTGTTTCAGCAATTTATTGAGCACCAGCTTTTGATGTTACTTGATAGAGGACTTGCATTCCCTCTTTTGCGGTTTCAGTAACAACTTCTGCTGTATTACCGCCAAATGCTTTTGATATATTATCGAGTAAATAGGTTGCGCCAGCTACAATACCACCGCTAGAAACAGTTGCGGCCAGTTTTCCTAAACCAGTCGCTACTGCGGCTGTGGTTGCCGCTGCATTACCGGCCAATAGTACTCCCGCGGCTGCTCCTGCGCCAAGTCCAACCAATCCGCCTACTGCGCCACCTATCAAGGCACCTTTTATTACACTACCACCATTTTTCGCAGCCTTTATACCACCATAAATTGCTCCTGCAACAGCTCCGACGGCTGCAGTTAGAAACATAAAAGCATGGCCAGTTGGGTCTACAGTATTGACGGGATTATTCCCTCCATAACAAAACAGATTGTAACCAATTAAACCTTGATGAATATTTATCTGAGAATCCGCATTAATAAACCTGCCCACTACGGGGTCATAGCACCGGGATGGATGTATACTAATAAAGTAGACAGCGGATAGTGAAATGCAGTATAATTTCAGTAGACAATAAAAAGGAGATAAAAAAATGAG
>JAAYQM010000059.1 GCA_012519315.1 Clostridiales bacterium
ACCGTCCAGTTGCCTCGGGGCACCTGCCAATGCAGGATATTGTGGGACAGATGAGGGCGCAGGTCGATAATCTCATCCCACTCCTCATCAACAGCAACTATTGACATCAATTTGCCGGGATGAATCATAAGCTCAAGGCGCTCAAGCTCGGTGCAGGCATACTCCCTTGTCTCAAGAAGGCAGCAGCGCATAGCCTTATCAACCTCAAAGTCCTCGTTATGCCCGGTATTCAAAAAGCAGGTCTCGTCAAGACCGATTCGAAGCCCGTTTTTCTCCGCCTCCTCTACAATAAAGGAAAGTTGGCTCAGCATATCGGTGTTTTGGGCAACAAATTTGTAATCCCGGCTGAAACGGGGGATAATTCTGCCCACCCCTGCCCTTTTGCATTCGGCGACAAAGTCGGCGATCTCCTCCCTCTCTTTTGCGCCGTCTATGTCAAAGAAAATCGAAACCCGAAACTCCTTAGGTACATTTTTAAACCGACTCTCAAGATTCGCTGTGTGATCGGTAACCACTATTTTGTCTTCCTTCATGGCGGCCTCCCATACTGTTTTTCATTGTCGCGTTGCAGGGTCTGTGATTAAAGTATTTCAATTATACCATATATCCCCCGGAAAAGGAATATTTTCTTTATATTTGTATATACATTTTTTTCCTTCATTGCCGTGAAAAGGGTTGCCCCCTCTCCTTTTCCCCTGTGGGAGGGAAATAAGTATAATCTAAAAATTAATGGTAATAATTATTTTTATGTTAAGGAAAAGGAAGGCGGGCAAAATCCACCGCAGAGGGCAGCGGGTACAATGACCATGCCGATATTTTTCCATTAAAGCGGAGATGCAATGCTTACAATCATAAAAAACATATTTTGCTACGCGCCGGAGCCCTTAGGCTTAAGGGATATTTTTATTGCCGGCGAGAAAATTTATAAAATCTCCCCTCCCGGGCTTATCGACTGCCCCCATGCCACCCTCATTGACGGAGAGGGATGTTCTGCCTTTCCGGGGATCATTGACGGTCATGTGCATATCATCGGCGGCGGCGGGGAGGAGGGTCCTCAAAGCCGTATCGGGGAGATTGACGCCAAGGAAATTCTTATGGCGGGGGTCACCACCCTTGTCGGTCTTCTCGGCGCCGACGACCAGACAAAAAGCCTGTTTGCCCTCCTTGCCAAGGCGAGGGCGCTCGAGGCGGAGGGGATCACAACCTATATTTACTCGGGCAGCTATGCCATGCCCCCGGTGACCCTCACCGGGGATATTACAAGGGACATGATTCTTATTGACAAGGTTGTCGGCGCCGGGGAGATCGCCATCTCCGATCACCGATCCTCTCATCCGACCTTTGACGCCCTCATGACCATAGGGAGCAAAATTCATATGGGAGGGCTGCTTTCGGGAAAGGCGGGTCTTTTTCACTTTCATCTCGGAGACGGAAAGGAGGGGCTAAATCCGGTCAAAAAACTGCTCAACGAGTCAAATCTGCCCCCCGCCCTCCTTCTCCCCACTCATCTTAACAGAAGCCCAAGGCTTTTAAGGGAGGGGATTGCCTATGCCGGGGCGGGGGGGAATATCGATCTTACCTCGGGGGAGACCGAGGGGGTCAGCCTGCCCGATGCGGTAAAACAGCTGCTTTGCGAAAATATTGATACCGAAAGGGTCACCGCAAGCTCGGACGCCAACGGCAGCATCCCCTGCGGAGGGGTTGGGAGGATTCAGACCCTGTTTGAAGACATTGTCCGCTGTGTGACCGAAAAAAACATCCCCCCCTCGATTGCCTTCTCTCTGGTGAGCAAAAATACCGCCCTCCGTCTCGGGCTCTACCCGAAAAAGGGGGCTCTCAAGGAGGGGAGCGACGCGGATATCCTGATCCTTGACAGGGATTATAGTCTGAAAATGCTCTTTTCTAACGGGAGCTTTTTAATTGGGGAAATGTCCATAGGGAAAGCTGACAGCGGGAACGGGGAAAACGGGAAAACGGCGAATCAAAAATCGATCAGCGAGGAATATAAACAGCTATGAAGGATATAAAAGGTCTCTTAATCATCATCGGCGGCGCCGAGGATAAGAAAAACGAATGTGTCATTCTCAAAGAAGGGGCAAAAAACATATCAAAAGACGAGGTTTTGACCATCCTCACCACCGCCACCGAAAAGCCGGAGGAGGTGGGCGCCGAGTATCGGCAGGTTTTTCGCCGGCTGGGGGTTGATAATATTCAGATTCTCAACATCAATTCAAGGGATGAAGCCAACAACCGACAGCTTACCGAAAAACTGGAGAGATCCAAATGCATCTTTTTTACCGGCGGGGATCAGCTTCGGATTACCAGCATTTTGGGGGGCACCACCGCAAATGAGACCCTGAAGAAGGTCTACACAAGAGGGGGGATCATCATGGGCACCAGCGCCGGCGCCTCGGTGATGAGCTCCACCATGGCGGTACAGGGGGAGGACAACGAGCCGGCGAAGAAATGCACCCTTAAGATGGCGCCCGGGCTTGATTTTATAAGTGATACACTGATTGACCAACATTTTGACCAGAGGGGACGCTTTGGTCGCCTGCTCTGCGGCGTTGCCGAGAATCCCCATGTTCTCGGGATCGGTATAGATGAGGATACCGCCATCGTCGTCTACCCCGACGAGCGCTTTGAGGTGGTCGGTAACAATTCGGTCACCATCATCGACGGGCGAACGATCCAGAGCTCCAATGTGTCCGAGCAGGCGCAAAATGAGCTGTTGGCCATTGTGGGGGTCACCGTTCATACCCTGCCGAGGGGCTATGGCTTTGATATGAAAAACCGAGTGGTAGAAAGGCTGAAAAGCGGGGCTTGTAAAAAATGAAAATCATTGATATCGTCATCTATCGGGGTAGAAATATCTACAGCCATTCCCCGGTGATGAAGCTTATTGTTGATATAGAAGACTATTGGAACACGCCGACAAAGGATATTCCCGGCTTTAACGAAAGGCTGATCCGGTGCTTTCCTTCCCTAAAAAAGGATACCTGCGGCACCGGCTACGAGGGGGGCTTTTTAGACCGCCTAAGGGAGGGAACCTATCTCGGTCATGTGCTGGAGCACGTGATCTTAAGCATACAAAACACACTGAGTTTTGACGTGAAGTACGGCAAGACCCGACTTCTTACCGAACCCTCTGTCTATTATCTCATCTGCCAGTACGAAAACGAAATCTGCGCCCTTGAATGCGGCAAGGTTGCCCTGTTTATATTAAACTGCTTTATCCGAGGCGAGGATGTGGATTTTTGCGAGTTTATCGACTATCTGAGCAAAATAAAGCTGGAGACCGAGTTCGGTCCGAGCACCGGTGCCATTGTCGCTGAAGCGAAAAAGAGGGGGCTGCCGGTGACAAGAATCGGCTACGAAAGCCTTGTGCGGATCGGGCACGGACGGCACAGCAAATTAGTGGAGGCGACACTCTCGGACGCTACCTCCTGCATTTCTGCCGACATCTCCTCCAACAAGCAGCTGACAAAGCTGATTCTCGACGATCATAAGATTCCCGTGCCCTACGGAAAGGTGGTCTATACCGAGGTCTCCGCCATAATGGCAGCCAACCAGATCGGCTACCCGGTGGTGCTAAAGCCCTTTAACGGCAATCAGGGCAAGGGGGTGCACACCAACCTTTGCGACCAAAAATCGGTGATCGCCGCCTTTAAGGAGGCCGCAAAATACCGGACAGGCATTATTGTGGAAAAATACATCGCCGGCAACGACTACCGCATTTTAGTAGTGGGCGGAGAGGTTAAGGCGGTTGCCCGTCGTCTCCCTGCCATGGTAATCGGTGACGGGGTGCATACCGTGAGGGAGCTGGTGGATATGGTCAACAGCGCTCCTGAGCGGGGGGAGGATCACGAAAAAGCCCTGACCAAGATCAAGATCGGAGAGGTGGAGCGTTGCGTGTTGCGAAAAAACGGCATGGACGAAAACACCGTTCCTAAGGCAGGCGAGGAGGTTCGACTGCGGGAAAACGGCAATATCAGCACCGGGGGCACCGCCGTCGACTGCACAGATCTCATTCACCCTGACAACGCCGACATTGCCGTAAATGCCGCAAACGCACTGGGGATTGACATCGCCGGAGTTGATATGGTAGCCGAGGATATCTCAAAATCGATCCTCCAGACCGGTGGAGCGGTTATCGAGGTCAACGCGGCGCCGGGCATCCGTATGCATCTCTCCCCCTCCGAGGGGGAGGGGAGGAATGTGGCAAAGGATATCGTGGACTTTCTCTTCCCGGCAAAGCATTATGATTTTCCCATTATTTCGATCACCGGAACAAACGGGAAAACCACCACCGCAAGGCTGATAAGCCATATGCTCTCCCTCACCGGGCTCACAGTGGGGATGACCAGCACCACCGGCACCTATATCAACAACAAATGCGTCTGCAAGGGGGATAATTCGGGGCCCCGCAGCGCGAAGGCTCTCCTTGCCAACAAATCCATCGATGCCGCCGTTTTTGAGACGGCGCGAGGGGGGATCATCAGGGAGGGGCTGGGCTATGACCTTGCCGATGTGGGCATTGTCACCAACATCGCCGAGGATCATCTCGGTCTTGACGGCATCAACACCTTAGAGGACCTTGCCTATGTCAAATCTCTTGTGGCAGAGGCGGTAAAGCCGAACGGCTTTGCCGTCCTTAACGCCGAGGACCCCATGACCGAAAGTATCCTAAGGAACCTGAAAACCGACGTGATACTCTTCTATAAAAGCAAAGAAAATGTCAGGGTGTCAGACTACGAGCAGTGCATCACCGTTTTTGTGGAGGAGGGTGTCATAAAAATCAAGGATAGAAAAAAGGTGATCGAAATATTGGCGGTTGAGGAGATTCCCATCACCTTCGGGGGGCTTTTGGAATGCAATATCGACAACTGCCTTGCCGCGGTCTCCGCAGGATATGCCCTTTATCTCGATACAGAGGTGATTCAAGACGCGCTGGCAAGCTTTGTGCACAATCCCGGGCGGTTTCAGATATTTGAGATGCAGGACTACAAGATTCTGCTGGATTATGCCCATAATCCAGCAGGATACAAGCAGGTGATACATCTGTGCGAAAATATCCCCTGCCACCGCCGCATAGGTATTGTCGGAATGCCGGGGGATCGCTCGGACGACAGTATCAGGGCGGTCGGCGCCCTCGCGGCCTCCGCCTTTGACGTTATTTATATCAAAGAGGACGGCGACCTGAGGGGACGGCAGAAAAACGAGGTTATTCGTATCATGCGAGATGCCATCCTGAAAAGAGGGTTTGACAGCGCATCTGTATTTGAAGTGAGGGATGAGGCGGACGCCCTGAGAGAGGCGATGGCTGATGCCGAAAAGGATGACCTTATCGTTGTTTTGTACGAGAATATGGAGCCCCTTCTGGAAATCATCGAGGAAGAAATGAAATCGGAAAGCAGAGTACCCCAAATCATCTAAAGGGGCGACTGCTACCACGGGGGGCTACCGCCAAAGGGGGGAAAAAGCGGTAACTGCTACCACGGGGGCTACCGCCAAAGGGGGGAAGCTCCGGTTATCTGCTTTCACCTTTGCCAAAGGGGCAAAAAACAGCGTTACCAAAGACCGACAGATCTTTGGTAACGCTGTTTTTCATAAGTTATCCGATCAGAAGCGTCTGCCGCGATTACCGAAATCGTCACGGCGCTTCGACTTCTTAAGAATGTTCATAATATCTTCAAAATCGGTGTCCGAAAGAACGGGCTCCGAAGTAATCTCCGACTCATCCTCAGACTCGGACTGGAGAGGTTCCTCCTTGTCGACACGCTGATGCTTTGAATTTGACTGAGCGTTGCGAATGCTGTCCTTTATCTTAGAGGAAGCGGCCGCTGCCTTCTTTGCGGTTGCCTTCTTGTCACTGACAAAGCCGGTGGCAATGATGGTTATGCGCATTTCATCCTCAAGCTCAGGATCAAAGGCAACACCCCAGATAATATTCGCGTCGGGGTGGGCCTCCTCGGCAATCATCGAAGAGGCAAGGTCCACATCCTCAAGACCGATGTCCGGAGAGGAGGTAATATTGACAAGGATACCCTGTGCGCCCTCAATGGAGGTCTCAAGCAACGGGCTGGAAATAGCCTCCTTGGCGGCAAGCTCTGCCTTATCCTTACCGGTGGCGCTGCCGACACCCATATGGGCAAAGCCGGCATCCTTCATAATGGCAGTAACGTCGGCAAAGTCAAGGTTGATATAACCGGGTATGTTAATCAGCTCGGATATACTCTGAACGCCGTGACGCAGCACATCGTCGGCAATCTCAAAGGCATTGAGCAAAGTTATGCGAGTGTCGGACACCTGCTTTAGTCGCTCGTTGGGGATGATAAGAAGGGAGTCCACATAATCACGCAGCTCCGCTATACCAGTCTCTGCCTGCTCCATACGGCGGCGACCCTCAAAGAGGAAGGGCTTTGTAACAACGCCGACCGTTAATATATCAAGCTCACGGGCAATTCTTGCGACAGTGGGAGCGGCACCCGTCCCTGTTCCGCCGCCCATACCAAGGGTGATAAAGACCATATCGGCGCCTGTCAGCACCTTTTTAATATCCTCAACGCTCTCCTCGGCAGCCCGCTTGCCAACCTCAGGATTGGCACCTGAACCGTGGCCCTTTGTAATTTTTTCACCGATAACAATTTTCGTTGTGGCACTGCAGTTAATCAAAGCCTGCTTATCGGTGTTGATGGCGATAAACTCAACTCCGCGCACATTGGTGGCAATCATACGGTTGACCGCATTGTTGCCGCCGCCGCCGACACCGACCACCTTTATATTAACTCCGCTATCATTGCCGCCGTCCACGATTCCAGACGCTTTTTTATTTCTGGTGCCAAGACCGCTATCAAGTTCAAATGACATATTTTATGTCCTCCCGAATTTTATATATTCCCAACGATTAAGAGGTTGTCATATCGTTATCTAATATATGGAAATTATCCCGTACGAAAAATGACTATCATTATATATCATAATCTTTTTTTACTAAATTTGCAATATATTTTTTAAAATTTAATGGTTCTGTAACAATTTTTTCGCCTATTTTTGATAAAAACCCGAAATTCAGGAAAAAATAACTCCGATTTCCTTCTTTTTCTCAATGATTCCCCATAATAACCCTTGCCTGCTTCGGATTTCTGACATCGATCATCGCCCCGACATCGGGAGTGAAAAGCTCGTCCTCAAGAATCTTCGCCGCTACCATCATCTTAACCGCCGCCTCCGAAGTGTCCCCAAGACAGATGCGGTAGATATCGTCGCAGATAAGGACAATATCAAACTTGTCGTCGGCGACAAGGGTCGTTACCCGATCAAAGATAGGGGACTGCTCCACAAGCTGTATGATATTCTTAATATAGCCGGTGGCTATCTCCCCCTCAAAAGCAAGGGGACGCCCGCTGATGGCTCTCGTCACCGCCGGCAGCCGAATTTCCCGATAGCCGGACTCATCAAGCGCCGCCTTGTCGGGTACACAATCCACCACACGCAGATCATTTGTAACAAGAAAATACTCGCCGCAAGCACGAATGTAATAAACCGGACTTTCCTCCTCCACCGACAACTCAAGGATAGAGGGCAGCTTGCGGTTTATATAGACCAACTTAATATAGGGAAAATGAAGGGTGAGGGCGCTTTTTATCCTTGCCTTGTCGATCCCGTACACAAAGCCTCTCACAGGCAAAATCCCCGATTCGAGGATTTCGGTCTCCTCATATGCGGAAAGACCGACAAAGTTTACCTCCCGCACCACTAGCACCACCTTTGCGAAAAAAAACAGCAAAAGGGCAATGATGAGAAAGCAAAAGAGCATGACAAAGGTGGTGCGCACCGCCCTTTTCACCGTTTTGCTCCGGGCCGTTCGCTGAATGCGGGCATCCCGCTTCATCTGCGCATCCAATATGCGGCTGCCCCGCAAGGGCTCCCGTTTGCCCCTGCGCCCATAGGACTGCCCCACGCGTCTGTCACCGGGTATATCGTTATAGCCTGTGAAGCTTCCGTCCCCCCTGTAAGAGCGGCTTATGATCATCTGTCTTCCCCCCTTTTTTATCTCATATTTATATCAAAGCTGACAGCCTGATGCCACCTGATGCCAATGAAGGCTTGTCCGTCTCCCCGAGCGGAAAATCAGGCTCTGTCCTTGTTTTCCTTTTTTTCAACCAGCCGGAGAATTTCGCTTAGAATACGCTTATTGGCATCGGGCAGCGCAAAGCGCTCGATCCTTTTACTCATCTCCCCCCGAAGGGATGCATCCTCAAGGAGAGCTGCCACCTCCCTCATAAGCCTGCCATCCTTAAGCTCGCTCTCCTCAATCAGAACGGCGGCGCCGTCCTCGGCAAGGAGCTTTGCGTTCTTATACTGATGGTTGTTGGTCACATTCGGGGAGGGGATCAAAATACAGGGCTTTTTCATCATGGACAGCTCGGAGACGGTCATCGCGCCCGCCCGTGCTATCACAAGATCGGCAGCCGCCATCACCACGGGCATATTGTAAATGTATTCCTCAAGACGGAGATTCTCAAAGCCACAAAGCCCCATTTCGTTAAACTTTTCCAAAGACGCCGCCCTTTCTATCGCACCGGTGGCGTGAATATGAAGCAGATCCGGGCGCTTTGAGGAATAATCCCGCATTAGCTCAAGCACCGCCTCGTTTACCCGCTCTGCGCCGAGGCTGCCGCCATAGGAAAGCAAGAGGTGCCGGCAGCTGTCCGGGATATTCAGCTTTTTTCGGGCGGCGGCTCTGTCCATCGTACCAAAATCCCCCCTCAGCGGGTTGCCGACATGGATCACATTATCCGTTTTGTCCAGATATTTTGCAGTCTCCTCAAAATTGACAAAAACCCGATCCACCCTTTTGCTAAGCTGCTTTACCGCAACGCCGGGGACGGCGTTTGACTCATGCACCGCCGTAGGGATGCCCATTTTTGCCGCCGCATAAAGGAGGGGCCAGCAGACATAGCCACCGGTGCCGATGACAATGTCGGGTCTGTAGCTTTTGAGCAGTTTTTTTGCCTTGTGGGGAGAGGTGAGAACGAGATATACCGTCCTTAGATTCTTTATGGAGAGGCTGCGGCGGATACCCTGTATCTCCACATGGTAAATCGGGTAGCCTGCCGCCCCCACAAGTTTATTTTCTATCCCCCGAGAGGTGCCCACAAAGGCAATCTCAGAGGAGGGGATATTCTTTTTTATCGTATCGGCAATGGCAATGGCTGGGTTGACATGCCCGCCGG
>JAAYQM010000128.1 GCA_012519315.1 Clostridiales bacterium
ACTCCTGATCTGCCGTGGAGAAATCTTTAACCAACGGCTCTGTACCATGAGTTAAAGAGATGCAGGAAGTGCCATCATCAAATCCATCATCGAGGTCATCAAAAGTTAGGCCCTTTAGCAAACCAAAAGACCATTTGCGTATCTCGTCTGTGGTGCGGTAATTGATACGGAGATAGCTGCTTCTACCACGGATGTTTATCCCACATTTAGATAATGACGCATGGTTTCGATAGATCCTCTGATGCGCATCCCCTACTATGAATACATCATTTCTACGCTCTTCTCCAGCCATGGCCCGTAATAGTTTAAAAGCACTAACACTTAAATCCTGGGCTTCATCAATAATAATCGAGGAATATAGGGGTTCTCTCTGCCTCTGAACTATAATTTGCCGACATTCGTTCATAGCCGTTTCTATATCGCGCACACGTCGTTCGACCAAAAGATTGCGAAACTCCTCAAAGACTCTCCAGAGAGAAATGCGACGTTTTCTGTCTAATCGCACTCCCCTTCCGATTCGTGAAGCAGACACATAATCTTTTAATGAAGCTATTTCTTGCGCGCAAATGACTTGAGACCATTCATCTTGATAGAAACCAAGAGAATAATCCAAAGCCTCCCCGCTGAGGGCTATCGCCTCACTCCATAATTTGTCTATTTCATGGCCATAGACCAGCTGGAAATCAAAGCCTGTCTCTCTCAAATATCTGGCGACCCAAGAATCTAGATTTGTTACCTCGATACGCTTTAGCTCCTCTAAAGTACAGATTTTCCGTAAATTATCCTGAATATCTGATGCGAGATTTGCAGTAAAGGTGGTAAACAAGATCCTCTGGTTACCTGTCAATTGGCCAGCCAACCTCTTGGCGCGGTGCATTGCAACAACCGTCTTGCCCGTACCTGCTCCTCCTGTAACCCTAGCAGGGCCGTTGAAATCTCGCTGCACAACATCGCGCTGAGCGGGATGAAGAAAAACCCGCCACTTTTCCAGTGGCGCATCCATCATGGCCTGTAACTCAAGTTCCCCATCTACAATAGTAAAGTTCCGCAGGCTTGCGGGCTTCGATAGCGCTGTTGAAAAGTCGTCTTGATCAATTTCGCCTTCTTCGTCATGAATATCGCTATAAAATAGATCGAGAACTTCCTCAATGTCAAAGCCATTAGCGATCCATTCAAGGCGCTCGTAAGCATCTTCTGGAAAAGTTTCCTTCAAACTATGAAATTCATCCAAAGAAACGATAGTTCGTGTCTCTTCAATTTTCTCGTCTGGGACGCCTAGTTTTTGTAACTCTTCATCACTAACGTGGCTAAACAATAACGACTCTGCAGGCACTTCTTTTTTTATTTCAACCTCAACTTCGGTCACATCAAAGACCTGTACTGAGCCGGTTGTAGGATTGATTTTACAGCGCTTTCTTTCAGCCCACGCATAAGCACGGTCATGGTGATCTACCCACAAAAGAAGGTAAACCCCACTTTTTTCTTGTCGTACCACTATCCCCCTGTAAGTATCATCGATCCTTACCGAACGCATATTAGGATCATAAGCGTTATGAATTTTTTCATAGTTAATTCCCGGCGAATTTGGATTAGTCCGGAACTTGTTCATAAAATCCAATACCCGACTCTGTCTTTGCCGAGGTAAAGCTGCAAAAGCAGAAAAGAAATCTGCAGAAATGGCAATAAGTGGATTGCTCATTTGTTAGGCCTCCTGTTTAAGAATTTCAATATTGGGGATCTCATCGCCGACATATACTTTCCAGCCACGGGCTTCAAACACGGATCTGTTACCATCTTGACCAGGTAGCAACCAAACTACCTTTTGGGATTCCCAAGCCATTTCAGCCTCCCCAATGATTGCCCCCTTTTCGTTTGTCAACTCGAACCCAACACTAGATGGAGGAACCGAACCCAAGCCTTCAAGTTCCTGAGCCACTAATCTAGCTAAGTCATCAAACAATTGGTCGTAGGTATCCTGCCATGGCTCACTAGGCTCACTAGGACGGTCAGATAGTTGGCTATCAGCCCTTGACATTGTTGACAACGATCCGTAAATTGAAGTATGAATTCCCTGGGTCGTTACAGCCGCAAATACAGGCAGGAATTGCATCATATTAGCAAAGCTCCAAAAGGCATTCCAACTAGCCTCAAAAGCTCGATCGCGGTCTAGACCATCATCAAATACGCTAGATACAATGGGAACAGTAGTATGACGATCTCGTTGCATTTCAGCTTTAGACACTCCGGCAACGACTTTCAAACCTTGTGTCCGCCTCGGGTACCACTGAGCAAAGATTGTATCGCCAAAGACAAAGGGAGCATCGTCGGCTCCCAGATTATAGAGGATGGGCTTCATAATTTCATTCCAGCTCTCAAAGCTTACCTGGTTAAGTATTTGGTTTGGTTGAAGCAAAGATAACGCATATGCTTTTGCGTGAGCTTTGAAAATTCTTTCTGCATCAGGATTACCTAGGTACTGAATCAAAAGTTCAAAGGCATTCAATTGCTCTGGCTGCAGCTCCAATACG
>JAAYQM010000060.1 GCA_012519315.1 Clostridiales bacterium
CATGGCTATTATTACCCAAAAATACATGGCAATAATGGCAAAGAAGATGAGCAGCATTTTCCGGATTTCCTTCAGGCCGCGCTTATATAAGGTAATGTTAAACATTGTGGTTACCTCCGTAATATTGCAGAAATATCTCTTCAAGGCTCTGGCTCGGTGCCGAGAGGTTGACGACATCGTGACGGCTCATCGCCGCTATGAAATCTTTTATATTGTTCTGCACCCTGACGGTAACTCTGCTTCCCGAAACGCTTTCGATCGCCAGCTCTTCTTTGGCAAAGCGGGATGCCGCGTCCTCGTCTATTAAGGTGACCACGTATTTATTCACCTGCGCCGCTTTGAGAGCGTCGACGGAATCTATCGCCGCTATAAGGCCTTCCCTTATTATGCATACCCTGTGGCAGGTGCGCTCCACCTCCTCGAAAATGTGTGATGACATGAGGATAGTCTTGCCGCGCGCTTTCTCCTCCAGAATAAGCTCAATAAAGCGGTTCTGCATGAGGGGATCGAGCCCGCTTGTCGGCTCGTCGAGTATCAGAACTTCGGGATCGTGCATGAAAGCTGCCACTATCCCCACCTTTTGCTTCATGCCCTTGCTCATTTTCCTGATCTTAACGTCCGGATTCAGCTCAAAGCGCTCGAGAAGCTCTTCCATGCGCCCGTTTCCGTCCACTCTTTTATATGTCTTGAGAAAATCCAGAAAGCCCGCTCCTGTCATGTCCTGAAAGAAATTGATTTCCCCCGGGATATAACCGAGTTTTTGCTGAATCTTTGAGCTTTCGCTCCAGCAGTCGAGGCCGCCTATGCTGCAGTGTCCCGTCTGAGGCCTCAAAAAACCCATGAGGTGCCTTATGACGGTGGTCTTTCCGGCGCCGTTAGGCCCGAGCAACCCGAAAACTTCGCCTTTGCCAATGAAAAAATCGAGGTTAAAGACGCCGCGCCCGTTGCCGTAATCTCTGGTCAGGTTGCTTATCTCGATGACTCTCTCCATATTACCTCCTTAAATTTGGCGTGCGGATATTTTTTTAACAAAAAGGGCGGGAATGCATACGCAAACTTCCCGCCCCGAAAGTTTTAAAACACTTGAAAACGAAAAATTCTTTCGTCCAACCGTTCAAAATATAAATATTCGCTTTGTTAATATATTACCACAAAGTAGGCTGCCGTTCAAGCGTTCCGCAAAAAAACTGATTTTAATACTGTTGATTTTTTTAAAAAGTTTAATTTTATACATCGAAAAATATAAATATCAAATGTTATGCCATTGCAGTTAAACGCAAAAACACACCTTGCGGTGTGTTTTGGTGAAAAAGCTATTTAAACCTTTGACAGATTAGTATGCAGATATCTTTTTCTCAAACAGAGCCTTTACTCTTCGTTTCCCTTTACATCGCCGAGTTTGCTCAAAAATGCTTTTGTCTTTTCAGAGCGGGGGAATAAAAACACCTCGTCTGCCGTCCCGTATTCCTCAATCATGCCGTTTGCCATAAAGAGCACCTTGTCGGCGATGTTCCTCGCAAACTCCATCTCGTGGGTGACGACTATCATTGTCCTGTCCTTGCTCTTGAGGCTTTTTATGACTTTGAGCACCTCGCCTGTCAGCTCGGGGTCAAGAGCGCTCGTCGGCTCGTCAAAGCACAGCACATCGGGGTTGAGAATCAAAGCCCGCGCGATTGCCACCCTCTGCTGCTGGCCACCCGAAAGCTCGTGAGGATAATTGCTCATCTTGTCAGAAAGCCCCACGCGCGCAAGCAGCCTTTTTGCCTGCTCCTCAATCTCCTTCTCATTTTCGGATGACTTATATATAAGTCTGGGAGCGAGCATGACGTTTTGCAACGCTGTATATTGCGGAAATAGGTTAAACGACTGGAAAACAAGCCCGAAGTGCAGTCTCTTTTGCCGCAACTGTTCCTCGGATTCCGAGTAGGTGGTCTGGGCATCGAGCAGCAGCTTTCCGTCAATGAACATCCTGCCGCAGTCCGCCTTTTCCAGAAAATTTATGCAGCGAAGAAGCGTGGTCTTTCCGCTTCCCGAAGCGCCGATGATGGCAAGCACCTCGCCCTTTTCCATTCTAAAGCTGATATCGTTGAGGACTTCGGTGGTGCCGAAATTCTTTTTGAAGTTCTGTATCTCAAAAAATGCCATCTTTATACCTTTATATAATCAAACCGCTTTTCAAGCTTGTCAAAAAGTATGGTGAGCAGGCCGCTGAACAACAGATAAAACACTCCTGTAAAGAACAGCGGCCAGACTATCGCATACCTGCTTACCGCGATTTCAGCGGCCATGATTATTTCGGTTATCGCAATGACTCTGGCAAGAGAGGTATCCTTTACAAGCGTGATGACCTCGTTGCTGATGGGCGCCAGAATCCTCTTTATGACCTGAATGAGGATTACGTGGTAAAATATCTGCCATTTTGTAAGCCCCAAAACCTTGCCCGCCTCATACTGCCCTCTGGGAATGCTCTCAATCCCTCCGCGATAGATTTCCGAAAAATAGGCGGCATAGTTTATTATAAAGGCTACAAGCACCGCAGTCATCCTAGACCTCATCGGATAATAAAAGAGCAAACCGGGAAGGTAGAACACCGAAATGACCTGAAGCATGAGCGGCGTGCCCCTTATTATCCAGACAAAGAGCCTGGTAATGACTTTTATCGGCAGAATTTTGCTCATGGAGCCGAACGCGACGATAAGGCCGAGCGGCAAAGATACCAAAAGAGTGACGCCGAATATCAGTAAGGTGTTATAAAAACCCTCTGTTAATTGTGCCAGTACTTGCAGAAACATTATTTAAGCGCGTCCGTAAGCAGATCTGTCAGATTGTATTTTTCAGCGATTTGAGCGATAGTGCCGTTGGCAACCAATTGCTCGATAATCTCGTTTACCTTTTCGTCAAGGTTGCTGCCCTTTCTGAAACCGATCGCGTACTCCTCCTCCTCGGACAATTCGAGATCAAGTATCATAAGCCCGCTATAGTCGGAATCTTCGCGTATGGAAGCCTTTGCCATGGTGTAATCTATTACGCCGGCGTCTATCGTTAAGGATTTAAGCTCAAGCAATACTTTTTTCTGGCTTTCAACGCCCGTAAAGTTGACGTTCTTTAATGTATCGTTGCCTTTAATTGCGGATTCGCCGGCAGACTCATTCTCCGCGCCGAACTTTGCGGCTGCGAGCGCCTGGAGAGAGGTATAGGTTTCGGCATCGCTCTTTCTTATAACAATGCACTGCTTGTTTTTGAGATAGGATACGGTGAAATCGACGTTTTGCCTTCTCTCCTCCGTCACGGTAAATCCGTTCCAGATGCAGTCTATCGCTTTGGAATTAAGTTCAAATTCCTTTTTGCTCCAATCGATAACCTGAAATTCAGCCTGAACGCCCAAAGCCTCGCAAACGGCCTCCGCAAACTCGGTATCAAAGCCGATAAGCTTTTCCTGGTCGTCCTTGTAATTCATAGGCTCAAAATATGTAATTCCGATAATAAGCTTGCCCCTTTTCTTTATGTACTCATAATCATCTTTCTCCGCACAGCCCGCAAAGGCAAACGTGCACATCAAAGCAGCCATTAAAAACAGCATCAATTTTTTCATAAAAACACTCCTTTCCTCAAAAAAAGTTTTATATGTTTAAATATGTATTTATATTATACTTTACCGTCCGCGATAAACAAAGCGTTTGAGCAGACAATTGCCGAATTTTTGTCAGGTAAAATTAAGCATTTATGACAGAGTATATCAATATGTACATACTGAACCTGTATTGCACTAATATTCAAGCAATATTGACTTTTGACATTAATACTGATATAATTTTTCCATAAGTCAGGGGCGTTTTGGTAGCTAAAATAAAATACCATAACGATAAAAAGGATATTTATGCACAATCCCGATGCCGTCCATCAACAAATCGAATACGACGATTCGCGTTTTCCAATACGCTATGTAAAGCTTGAATGTCATCCTGCCGACAATATGTTCAGCATCCTCCAATGGCACGAGGACATTGAGTTTAAGGTGGTCAGGCGCGGAAGGATGTGCGTTTCCTTAAACGGCAGGGAGATCAAGCTAAACGAAGGCGATATCCTTGCCGTAAATCCATACGAAACCCACCGCAACACCGATTTTTTCAGCGAAACCTGCTATGAGCTGATAATATTCAACGTAAGGCTGCTGCTTGGCAAGATGAGCTGCTTTTTTGACCGCGACGTCTTTTTAAAACTGTTAAACGGAAGCATTAAAATCAACAACGTGATAAGGGATCCGAAAATAGCGCGCGTTTTCGATATGCTCATCGAGGAGATGCAAAGCCCGCAAAACGAGATGCCCGCGGTGTGCCTTTCGCTCTATCTTTTGTCCGTGCTTTTAAAGGAACAGGCGTGCGAAGTGCCTTCCGGCTCTGCGTTGAGAAACGATGAGAACTTAAAGCGCCTTGAGCCGGTTACACAATATATAAAAAAGCACCTTTGCGAAAACCTTTCGCTTAAGGTGCTTGCGGATGTAGGCGGATTCAGCCCCAAGTATCTGAGCTCGCTCTTTAAAAACACCGTTAACATTAACCTGCAGGAATACATAATGCAGCTGAGGCTGAGCCGCGCCCAGGAATTGCTTTCCATGACGGACAATAAGATAAGCAGCATAGCTTTGGAGCTTGGATTCGAATATGAAAATTATTTTATTAAGTGGTTTAAAAAGCGTACGGGAGTAACGCCCTCCCGCTACAGAGCGATGAAAAGGTAAACCAATCAAAGAAAGCTCTCTATATCCCGTGATAATCTATTTCCACCCTTCTCTTTTCCCTGAATGACTTTTCAACGGCATTAATGTAGAACACAGGAACGACGAGCTCCCTGTCGCTATGAGCGGGCCTGCCGCTCATTACCATCCCGACGAATTCCATGCACTCATGTAAGTAACACAAGGAAATATCTATATCCCTGTAATAGTATTTCCTGTCCGTGTAGACTGCCGCCGAGTATTCAGACGAACCGTTGATATAATGATTGGATACGCAGTAGTCATCGTATTCGGCTATAACGGTCACATTGTCTTTGTTTTCGACCGCGGTCACCGCCTTGGGATTATAGCCGACGATCTTCATGCTCATCTCCGCCATGTGAGAGGAATAGAAGAAGAACCCGCTGTATTCGTTGTGCATATTCAGCGGCGCGGCGACCGAGCCTCCCTTGACCTTTTCGCGCTGGGTTTTGACGACGTTTGCCAGCATAGCGATATCGTATGCGAGTTTAACCGAAGAGCCGCCGCAAATCAGCGCGCCGCTTTTTTTAGCCTCCCTCACCACCTCTACCGCTTGCTGCGGGTCAACGGTAAAGGGCTTATCCATAAATACCGGCATTCCCTTTTTAATAAAAGGCATTGCCATCTCGGCATGGTACTTGCCGTCCCTCGCGGTTACCATGACGGCGTCGACGCATTCTACCATATCCTTGGGATCGTCGATCAGATATTCAAGTCCGTACTTTTTATAAAGCTGCTCGCTCGCCTGCTTGTCATAACCTCCGACAGCAGTCACCTTAAAGCCTTCGGCAATATTCTCCTCGTTAAAGAGTCTCATAAATGCGTCGGCATGCGTGTTTTCAGCGCCCAGAATTCCTATCTTTACCATATTTTCCTCCATTTTGTTCAATGTCATCTGAATAAATTTATGCTAGTGCCCTTGTTTTCTATCTTCTTTTCCGTAAGGCCGTTTGCCCTTTCGTACTCGACCAGTTCGTCTAGGTTTTCGGCAATCTTTGTGTAAGCTTCGATATAGAGCTTCACCACATCGGCGCCGCACTTTTCAAACCTCGGCGCCATCATGAATGCGCTGTCGCCGAGCCTTTCCGAATTTGCCAGCTCGCCTGCGGGCGTGGGCATGTATTCGATATTCAATGCGGGAGAGTAGAAAGGCGCGCCCTCCGCATAGGGGCCGGACCCCTCGTACAGCGGCTGTATGTGCAGTTTTCCGTATCCGCAAGAGCCGACAGTCAGCCCTTCCGCCGAAAGCGCCTTAAGGAAGGTGTAAAGGCTGACGTTTTTAGCTTTTTGGCTGTCATACCTCGCATAGTGATAGGAATAAACCCTATTGCAGCCATCCAGCACTTTTTGCGGGGTGATGAAATCTATTCCGGAGATCCCCTGTTCAAGCATCCTGGCGTTCTCCGCCCTTATCCCGTTCAGCTCGTCCAGCAAATCCAGGTTGGCATCCGCTATCGCAATTCCCAGAGGATGAACCCTGTGTTTGAACCCAAATCCTGTTATACGATATTTATAATAAGGTGACTGCTCGCCGAGCCCGCTGATACGCTCGTAATGCCCGTAGGATATCGCCGCCTCGTACCGGTCCTACAGTCGCCCAGAAGGTAAAGGAGGGGACTATTACCTCGTCTCCCGCCCTTACGCCGACGGCAAACAGCGCAGCCTGAATGCTGGTGGTGCCGTTTACCAGGCACAGCCCGTATTGTGTCCCTATATAGCTGCTGAAGCGCTTTTCAAAAGCCTGCACTGTGGGAGAGCTTGATATCTCTCCCTTGTCCAGAAGATTCTTTATGGTCTCGTATGCTCTGGGCGGCACTACCGGAACGCTGCAGTTGATTTCGCGCTCCATCACCTTTTTGCCGCCGGTCAACGCCAATTTGTTTGACATATTCCTCTCTCCTTTTTGTTTTTATCGATGGGCTAAAAAACCCTTTAAGTATTTAGCTTCCTTTCTTTTCAATCAGAGTTTATCACAAAGATATAAGCTTTTCAATAAACATTTTCTATATTTTATGGTATTCTTTCCATATTGCCTGGTCTGATGTTTGTGAAAATGGAAAACTTTTTGAGAATACGATTTGCCTTGAGAAAAACTATACAAAAAAGCTTGAAAATGAATCAAACAGCAAATAACCATTGAACGGTCATAAAGACAAATTCAATGGTTTTGACGGCTGTACTTCGATGTCTTTAAAAAGTTTTTATTTCCCGGGTTTTGTCAGCAGAAAGCTGTTTCTTATCATTTCATCCAATAAATCTGTCGGAACATCGCTATCAATTTCTACGCTGTTCCAATGGATTTTATTCATATGATATGCGGGTGTTATACCCATATATCCGTTTCTGAAAGAATCGGCCAAAGCAGGGTCGCACTTTAAATTTACAAATAATTTTCCTTTACGCTCAAATATAAAGGCAAAGGCTTTTTTATTTCCCAGATGGCGCATTACCGTCCATGCATTTTCGTCTATTATTATGTCGAACGGATAATCCTCATACACTGAGGGAAATTTGAGGCAATATTGTATCAATTCCTTTCTTGTCATTTGTATTCCCTTTTTTTACCCCAAAACAGCGGCTTCCCCCTGCCTTTAATAATTTACCTTTTTAAAAGACATTTTGCCTCAAAAACAGCGTCTTCGCCCAGATATTCCTCTATCCTTAACAGCTCATTGTATTTTGCCACACGCTCGGTCCGGCACGGTGCACCGCTTTTTATCTGCCCCGCGCCCGTCGCCACTGCCAGATGCGATATAAACGTATCTTCGGTTTCGCCCGAACGGTGTGAAATTACAGCCGTATAGCCCGCGCCGTGCGCCAGATTTATAGTTTCCAGCGTTTCGGTCAGCGTGCCGATCTGATTGACTTTGATTAAGACCGAATTGGCAATTTTATTCTCAATGCCTTTTTTTAAAATGGAAGGATTGGTAACAAAAACGTCATCGCCTACAAGCTGCAACTTTTCACCCAGATTTTTCGTCAGTGCCTCCCAGCCGCTCCAATCGTCTTCGGCCAAAGCATCTTCTATCGATACAATAGGGTATTTTTTCAGCCACTGCTCGTACATATCGATCATTTCGTCGCTCGTTCTGCTTACTTTTTCTCCCGCAAAAATGTATTTTGTTTCATCATAAAGCTCAGAGGCTGCGGGGTCTAATGCTATAAAAATATCCTCGCCCGGGCGGTATCCTGATTTTTCAACGGCGGTCATTATAAGATCAAGCGCATCTTCGTTTGCGGCCAAATCCGGCGCAAAGCCGCCCTCGTCGCCAACCGCCGTGTTCATTCCCCTGTCTTTTAAGACTGCCTTCAGTGTATGATATACCTCGGCGCACATTCTCAAAGCATTTTCAAAGCTGTCTGCGCCCACAGGCATTATCATAAATTCCTGAATATCAACCGAATTATCCGCGTGAGCGCCGCCGTTTAAAATATTCATCATGGGAACCGGCATCGTGTACTGCTCCTTTTCTCCCCCCAGATATTTAAACAGAGGAACGCCTGAATGGTTTGCCGCCGCTCTCGCAGCTGCCAGAGAAACAC
>JAAYQM010000061.1 GCA_012519315.1 Clostridiales bacterium
CCCCGCTCCCGTGCAAGATTGTAAAGGGCTTCCCGACAAGCAGGAAACGCAGGTATCTCCACCGGATACCGATCATACAAAACGCTCTCAAGATAAAGACCCGTTCCCCCGCAAAAAATCGGCAGTTTTCCCCGAGCGGCAATCTCCTTTAGCAGCGGGAAGGCAGCGGCGGCATAATCGGCGGCACTGCACTTTTCCATAGGGGAGAGAATGTCTATCATATGATGGACAATTTCCTCCTGTTCGGCTTTTGTCGGCTTTGCCGTGCCAATGTCCATCCCGCGATAAAGCTGCATTGAATCGCAGGAAACAATCTCTCCGTCAAGGCTCCTCGCAAGCTCAATGGCAAGTGCCGATTTCCCGCTGGCCGTCGGCCCCACAACTGCACAAACCCGTATCATTAGATCCATCCCTTCAATTTACGGCAGCATATCGATGCCGCTGTCTGCTATCAATCAAAAAACATCAATAAGCAAATATGACACTATTTGCTTTGAGAAAGAACATCCTCAATCCAGCCTAATATATCGGCAAAAACCTGATCTTTGTCGGTCTCATTTATTATTTCATGACGATCGGTGGGATAAATTTTCAGGCTGACTGAGGGAACACCGCACTTTCGAAGCCTTTTAAAAATCTTCTTAGGCCCGAGACCGAACTTGCCGACAGGATCCATCCCGCCGCTTGCAATCAAAGTCGGCAGCTCCTTCGGATAGCTCTGAAACCATGTCTTTCTCGACACCAAATCAAGTAGTTCAAAAAGCACATAAAACGCGCCGGCGGTAAATTGAAATCCGCAGAGCGGATCGTTGAGATATCTCTCAACGACCTCCTTATCCTTTGAAATCCAATCAAAAATGCCGTGCGGGCGTTCATATTTCCGATTATACCGACCAAATACCAGCTTCTGCAGAAGCCGGCTCCGATAATTCGCTCCCCGCCTGCCGATTCGATATTTCGCAAGGGTCTTGCCCAGCACTACCATCGACTCGGGACCGCCGGTTCCCATCATGATAAAGCCGCAGATCTCCGACGCATAACGAGTGACATACAAACGGGCAATAAATGAGCCCATGCTATGTCCCAGCAAAATAACAGGCAGACCGGGATATTTTGCTTTAATAATGCCGGTCATCGTATGAAGATCGGAAACAAGGACTTCAACCCCGTTTTGATACGGAATATCTCCAAGCTCGTCAGAGGAACGTACGCTTTTTCCGTGACCGATATGATCGTGACCGCAAATACCAATGCCATTTTCACACAAAAAGGAAGCAAAATGATCATACCGTCGCACATATTCGCACATACCATGAGACAATTGCAGAATTGCGCGCCCTCCCTGCGGCGGCGCGCAAATATAATACGAAACGGAATGAACTCCATCAGACGACATAAAGCTGCCCTGTTCAAATCGATAGGACATGGCATTGCCCTCCCCGGCATACTCCATCTGCATTGAGAAATTTTATCATACCTGAAACTCAGGCAAAATTTATCTGTCAATACCTCTTTCCTGGATAAAAAGATCGACTTCCTCAGCAGTCGGAATAGAGGTAGCAGCTCCTTTACGCTGAACGGTGATAGCACCTACAATGTTACCATATTCGCAAGCGCGGTAAATATCCCCGGTTCTGAGATATTCAAGGGTAAGCGCCGCCGAAAAAGCGTCTCCAGCCGCCGTTGTGTCAACAGCCCTGACATCAAGGGAGGGCAGAATGCGATGATATCGCCCGTCATAAACGAAGGCGCCTCTCTCCCCTAATTTCAGCACATAATACTTAGCCTTCACCATAGACGAGAGCCGAATAGCGGCTCGCAGACAGGTCTCCACTGTATTAGGGGCAATACCTGTGTAAATCTCGGTTTCGGTTTCGTTCGGCGAAAAGACCTCGATTTTCCCAAGACGTTCTAAGGGGAAATCTTTTCTGGCAGGACCGGCATCAATAAAAACAGGAACTCCCTGCTTTGCCGCGAACTCGCAAGCGGCAATGACAGGCGAGTCGGGAATCTCAAACTGAAGAAAAACCGCGTCAGGATAACAGGTAAAGGCCTCCTCGACATCATGGCAGGTCAGCTTGAAATTTGCACCCGGATAAACGACAATGCGATTAGTTCCGTTTTCCTCAACGATGATGGCGGCAAGACCCGTTTTAGCCGTCTTGTCAACAAATGTAAAGCGTGTGTCAATATTATTGGCCTTATACACCTTGCGCAAGCGGGCACCGTGGGCATCATTGCCAACACGAGTACAAAAGACGCAATCCCCTCCAAGCTTTGAAAAAGCCAGGGCAGAATTCCCCCCCTTGCCCCCGGGTATGTAGCTATATTGATTTTTCTCAATCATCGTTTCGCCTGCCGACGGAATTCTGGACATATTCATCACAAAATCCATGTTGGCGCTGCTGATAACAAGAATTCGTTTTTTCATGCTTTCAACCACTATGGATTTATCTCATGTGTTTTGACCATGCAATATCGGCAGTACTGCCGATATTGCACCGTCCGATATCAACATGAATAAATCATAATTCCTTCTTTTATTATTTTATATTCCTCTAGAATATTCTGACAGAACATTTTTACAGAGCAGACGATTTATTTAAAAATATAAACTCAAATCAATACTCAAACTGTCCCGCCTCTGTTTTAATAGTCACCCGGTTTTCCCCGTCCGGTGCCTCCTCCGTCCTGCCTATGATACGGGCATCAACCCCGAAGGATGCGGCGGTCTCAATAGCGAATTTGGCAAATTCCTCGGTACAGTAAAGCTCTATACGATGTCCCATGTTAAAAACCTGATACATTTCACGAAGGTGGATCTGTCCGCTCTCGGCGATCGCTCGGAAAAGAGGGGGCATCTCGAATAAATTGTCTTTAATGTAGTGTATCCCCTTGCCAAAAGAGCGGCATTTTACCTGTCCGCCGCCGGTACAATGAATCATCGCCTGCAAGCCATCTCTTCCAATCAACCGCTTGATAATGGGGGCATAGGTACGGGTAGGGGAAAGAATAGCGTCCCCAACACTGACATCAGCACCGGGAAGCCTGTCACCTAAGCGATATTTGCCGCTATATACCATTGATTTATCAATGGTTGACGAGTAGGTCTCAGGGTATTTATCGGCATATTCACTACACAACAACAAGTGGCGGGCCGCGGTCAATCCGTTTGAGCCCATGCCGGCATTGTAGCGTTCCTCATAAATCGCCTTCCCAAAGGAGGCAAGCCCCACAATAACATCTCCCGGTCTAATATTTGCGCAGTCAATGACACTGCTGCGCTTCATACGAACAAAAAAGGTGGAATCTACAATAAGCGTGCCCACAAGGTCGCCAACATCAGCCGTCTCACCGCCGGACATTTCTATATCAACACCGTAATTACGCATTTTGTCGACAAAAGTCTGATACCCCTCGATGACAGCGGCAATAGCCTCTCCTCCTACTCTATGAGCATTCCGTCCGATAGTATTGGACATAACAAAGCCGCCTGCAGCACCGATACAAAGCAGGTCATCAAGATTCATAACGGCGGAATCCTGCGCAAGGTCAAAGTATGCCGAAAGATCTCCCGTTTCCCGATATTTTATATATGCAAGGGCGCTTTTTGTTCCCGCCCCGTCGGCATGCATGGCCGCACAATAGTCCGGGTCTCCGCAAGGATCCTCGATTATTTTGCAAAAAGCGCCGGGAAAGATGCCCTTTGCCTGTGTTTTTATCGCCGCATGAACCTCATCCTTGGTAGCCGAGACCCCTCGGGCACGATAGGCATCGCTGGATTTTTGGTTGTCATTTGTCTTCATCTCTGTACCCCGATTAAATTTTATACATAATTATATAGATATATATTAACAATATTATACTGTCTTTTTTCAATAAAATCAACACCGATTTGACAAAGAAGCCCCTTCTCGGACAAGACAATAAAAATTTACAATTATTTGGTCCACCCTGTTATTGCATTTTTTTTAAAAAATGGTATACTATATAATAAGAAATGGAATATTGGCATATAAGATAATAAAATTTCATAATAAAGGAGAAATTACTATGATGTTTATCAAAAAGAAGGATGATCGTCACAGCCTTGCAAAGATCATCTTTATCACGTCAGCCGTAGTATTAGGTGTTTTAGCCGTTCTTGCCGTGCTATGCAAGCTTCGCCAGAAATATTGCATCTGCAATTGCGAAGAGGATTGTTGCATCGATGAAGATAATATTAACGATTTTGTCGAAATTGAATGCGAAGACGACGACCCCAGCGATGACCTGACCCTCGCTGATAACGTTTAATATTTTCCCTCAAACCTCACCAAAGAGACTCACTCAAGAGCACTGACTCTTGAGTGAGGTTTTTTGTCTAAAAAACATTTTTTTAATTATTTCCATATTCTTATTGCTTTTTTTTTTTTGATATGATAAAATGTATGTGCTTTATAACCTCGGCATGGAGGGCAAACATCCCCAGAGCCTCCTGCATTATTGTTTTGCTCTAACAATACACCAATACACATCTCTTTCGGAGGATATATAGAATGCAATATATTTTCGGTGCAATTTTGCTGGTAGCAGCACTCTTTTTGGTTATTGCTGTTTTAATGCAGCAAGGAAAATCCCACAACTTATCCGGATCTATTGCCGGCGGAGCCGAAACTTTCTTCGGTAAATCAAAGGGAAAAACCCTTGACAAAAAACTCTCGAAGCTTACAACCGTTGTAGCCGTTATATTTGCGCTTCTGGTTATTTTCGTCTATGTTATACAGCCGGATATCAACCCGAATATCAAGCTTAACGGTGGGCTCAAGTGGTCTCTTTCGCCAAATTATGTCCCTCCGGAAGTAACAACCACAGATACAAGCGAACCGGCGGATACAAGCGACCCGGCAGAGACTAGCGACTCTTCGGAAACAACCGCTGAGGATACAACAAACGCTGAAGAAACGACCGCCGCCTAATATGCGACAAATGCCGATGCAGGTGCATAGATTTTTACTATACATCTTTTTCGACAAAATCGCCTGTCTTTATTATATCCGTTTTTGGTCTTTCCCCAAAAACGGATTTTCTTTTTAAAATTCGGGTAAAATACAAAAAACCGCCCTCAAAAATTCAAAACGAGGTAATCATGAAAAAACGAAATAAAAAAACTTTACAAAGAAAAAAAGCAAATACCGCACCGCCACAACGGCGTAAAAAGAGGTCAAAATCCATGCCCACCCTCACAGGAGTCTTTCGCTCAAGCAACCGGGGATACGGCTTTGTTACCCTTGATAACGATGAGCAAAAGGGGCAGGATGTTTTTATAAAAAGCGATTATGTACACGGCGCCCTTGACCGTGACCGGGTCTCCCTCCGAATAAAGCCCTCAAAAACAGCTACCTCCCGCTCTTCCAATTACAGCGGCAGGAAGAACGCAGGCGCCCTTCAGGATGATTATCGCCGGGAAGGGGAGATCACCGATATTATCGAGAGGGGCACCGATACCTTTATCGGAACACTCTTTAAGATTAAAGACTCCCGTGGCAGGCGTAAAACCTATTGGTGCGTCATCCCCGACTCACCAAAGCTAAAGCTTGAGCCTCACGTCATTCCTCCTCCCGAGGCAAACGAAGGGGACAAGGTAGAGGTTCGCATCATCAGCTATGGGGATACTATAAGTGCTCCCGTCGGCCAAATCACCCGGATATTCGGAAATTCCTTATCGAAAGAAGGGAATTATGCCGCTATTTTACATGAATATCAAATAGAGGAGACCTTCAGCGCAGAGGTCGAGAGCCAAGCGGCAAGTGCGGCCAAGCAGCCCATTTCCACAGAGGGGCGGACCGATTTCCGTGATAAAATAATTTTGACAATTGACGGCGCCGACGCAAAGGACCTTGACGACGCCATCTCAATAGACCCTCTGCCTGACGGCGGGTTTGTGCTGGGCGTTCACATCGCCGATGTCTCACATTATGTTGCCGAATATACCCCTCTTGACAACGAGGCATTACGGCGCGGAACCAGTGTCTATTTTGCGGACAAGGCAATTCCCATGCTGCCGAAATCTCTTTCAAACGGCGCCTGTTCTCTGAACGTCGGGGAGGATAAATACACCCTCTCAGCTATGATCACCCTTGATAAACAAGGTAAAATACAGGATTGCGAATTGCAGGAGGGCATCATCCGCACCACCGTCCGGGGCATTTATACCGAGGTTAATGATCTGCTGGATAAGGGGGAAGATTCCCGTTTTTACCAAAAATACGAGCCTGTTTTCCCCTCACTAATGACAATGAAAAAGCTCTATGACCGGCTGGAAAGAAATGCCGCAGCACGGGGAACCCTTGAACTTGACAGTCCCGAGGCAAAGGTGATCCTCGATCAGGACGGCTTTCCCGTCGATATTGTCAAGCGGGAGCGCGGGATCTCCGAGCGCATGATCGAGCAATTTATGCTTTGTGCCAACGAAGGGGTAGCCACCTGGCTCCATTCTCGGGGACTGCCCTGCGTTTATCGTATTCACGAAAACCCTTCCCCCGAAAAGATCCAAGCCTTTTCGCTTTTTGCACATAATCTCGGTCTGAATATTACCCCCTTGCGGCAAAAAGCAATAAGCACCGCCTCCTTTGCCCCAATTCTTGAGGAGGCTGTGAAAAAGGATCTGGGTACCATTGTTTCGAGGGTATTGCTCCGATCCTTAATGAAGGCAAAATACAGCCACATTCAGTCCCATCACTTTGGACTGGCACTTGATTTTTACTGTCACTTCACCGCCCCCATTCGTCGCTATCCCGATCTTACCGTCCATCGCATTGTCAAATACGCCCTCCGCTCAAAAAGTAAGAAAAATACCATCGCCAGATATTCAGCTTTTGCCGCCCTTTCGGCAAAGACCTCTACCGATAATGAGCTGCGTGCCGTTGCTGCCGAACGGGCGATTGAGGATCTATACAAGGTTATGTATATGTCCCAATATACAGGTGAGACTTTTGAGGCAACCATCAGCTCGGTAACCGCCTTCGGTCTCTTTGCCGAGCTTGACAACACCTGCGAAGGCTTTATCCCGATCTCCGGTCTTGACGGTTATTTCACCTTCAATGAGCAATCCCTCACCTTATCAAGGGGCACAACGGTCTACCGTCTCGGGGATCGAATCAATGTAAAGATCGAAAGCACCGACATTATCCGTCGACGTATTGATATGTCCATTGTCTGAAAAACGATATAAATGAGCAAGGCAGTATTGAGACTTCCTCATACTGCCTTGCCCCTTTGCCTCCTGAATATAGCCTCCATTATTTATAAAAACAAATGTCCCCCAGCGTAACCGTCACCCGATACCCATACTGCTCCATGCGCGTCTTATCCTCCGATCTAAACCAATAAAGCGCGCCCGAGCCGGGGTCACTGCCCGATAGAGCGTCACGAGCGGCGTGCAATGCCCGCTCAGTCGGGGCGGCATTTATGCGCCGATCCGCCACCGAGGAAAATGCACCCGCCTGATAAATCACCCCGGCAAGGGAGTCGGGGAATTGGGCACTCTTCGCCCGATTCACCACCATAGCACCGAAAGCAACCTGGCAGATATAGCTTTGATCACCCACCTCAGCCGATATCAGGCGGGCAAGCAAATTTCTCGCCGCCTCATATTCTTCCCCCTCTTCCATATCAATAAAAGCTCCGCCGGACAAGCAGGAAACAGCCATCTCTTCCCCGTTTTCTGTTCCCTCCCCTTCCCGTACCGGCAGGTTGTAACAACTCTTATCCAGAACTCCCTGTCCGGTGTTCTGAAGGGGCGCTTCAACAATCGACGCCCTCCCGGAGAAGAGTATTCCGGCTGTCTGCTGATATGTTGTCAGAGTCACCGCCGTAATCAATGAAGCGATAAGACAAACACCGGTCGCCGACCTTACATCCTGCGGCATTTTTTCAAATACCGACACCCATCGATTCCACCTGTATAATAGCTTTCTCTTCATATTCCATCCACCTCTCGGAATTCGCTATCACCGACGCCTTGTTTTACAACCGTCCGAATCATCGGTCGGCTTTACTAATATTTTGCCACAAAATCCCCTGTTTATTGCATGAATTAATTGTATATTTTTTACTTTGTTCCCATCCTTGATTGACAGATTAACCGTCATGTGATATATTTTATATCATAAATGTTATATGCTGCCCCTGCGGCTATAATCTAGAATAATACTTAAAACGTTTGGAGATAAAGCCTTAATGAAAAGCGAAAGGCCTGTAAAAATAAAGATTATGTCGACTCTGTCAGACTATTCAAGCGAGTATCCCGCATTTCTGGTCGATATGATGAACACTTATGGCAATGTCCGGTTGCCCCAATCCCCCTTTCCCGAAAAAATCGAACTGATTACCGAGGGTATTCTCAGGGACACCGGGGACAGAATCGAGCTTGAATATGAAGAAACCGAGTTAACCGGCATGGAAGGGGCCACCACTACCCTCTCATACGATAAGCAAAATCCGAATATTATAACGGTGCTGAGGGACGGCAGCATCCAGACCGCCCTTGTGTTCGAGGAGGGAGTACGCCACATCTGTATGTATGAGACTCTCTATATGCCTATCGAGCTTTGTGTTGCCACCACTACCCTAACAAATGAACTGACATTCGAGGGCGGTCAAATCGCCCTTGATTATCTGATAGAAACCGGCGGCGAGCAGGCCGAGCGGACCCGTCTTTCCATCTCGATTCTCTCTTGAACGTTTGTAAAGGGGAGTTTTATTTATTTTTTGCATCAAAATATCTTGAAAGGAATGGGTAAGGATTATGACCGCTCTCGAATTTAAAAAAGCTCTTGCCCGTGGCCTTTCGGGAGGATACCTTTTCTGCGGGGAGGAGGATTATCTCAAGCGCCACTATCTGTCCGAGACAAGAAAAACTCTGCTAACCGACGAGGCCTTCCGTCCCTTTAACCATCTGCGGATAAGCGGCGATCACCTGTCTGCTGAAGCCGTCATCGAGGCCATCACCATCCCTCCGACGATGAGCGATAAAAAGCTGGTTGAGCTTACCGACGTTGATTTTTCCTCAATGCAACAGGGAGAGGTGGACGCTTTGATCGAAGCGCTGTCCTATCTGAAGGATTATCCCGAAGCCGTTTTAATCCTTTACACCACTCCTGCTGATTTTGATGCCGGATCACTGCCCCGCCGTCCCTCTGCACTGTACAAACGGCTAAGCGAGGTTCTTGTCCCTGTCATCTTTGAATACGGCACTGTACGTCAACTGACTAACTGGGTGATGCGCCATTTTGAAAAGGAAGGCATTACCGCATCGAATGAGCTCTGTACTTATCTGATAGAAAATACGGGACGTAAAATGACCCTCCTTTATAACGAAATCTCAAAGCTATCTGCCTATATAAAGGCAACAGGGCGAGAGGAGCTGACCCGGGAGGATATCCATCTTATAACCGCTCCGGATATTGAGACGGACACCTTTGCATTAGCGAACGCCATTCTGGCAAAGGACGTCAACAAGGCATTTGCAGCCCTTGTGGATATGGATCGAAAAAAGATCACCCCCGACCTTGCCCTGGCCGGTATCGCCAAGGTCTACGCCGATCTTTTGCTGATTAAAAGCCACATGAATGAGGGGTTTACCGCATCCGCCATTGCTTCAAAGCTAAAAATGCATGAATATAGAGTTAAGCTCTATCTGTCAGCGACAGCCACCATGCCTATAGAGCGGCTGGAGAACACTCTTGCCCTTTGCGCCGATACCGATATTCTCATCAAAAGCCGGCAGGGCGGATATACCGTCCTTGAGCGTCTCATCTGTGAAGCGGCGCAAAAATAATCTAATATGCTCAAGATTGAACATTCTCACTTCTGCACATAGAAAGAACAGGATATGCGTATTAAAATTGACCGCCCTGTCATAGTTGAGGGGAAGTATGATAAAATTAAGCTGCAATCGGTGATTGATGCCACTATCATCACCACTGACGGCTTCGGCATTTTTAACAGAAAAGAAAAATTAATGCTTATACGTCGGTTGGCAGCCGGGTCGGGGGTTATTGTCCTTACTGATAGCGACGGCGCCGGCAAGGTCATAAGAAAATACATCAGCTCGGCGCTGCCAAAGGAGAAAGTTGTTCATATCTACATCCCGGAAATTCCCGGCAAGGAAAAACGCAAACAAACCCCGTCAAAGGCCGGAACTCTTGGGGTTGAAGGAATCGAAGCAGAAACGCTTCAAAAGCTTTTTGCCCCCTTTGCCGCAATGAGCGCCGCCAAAAAAGGGCGGGAGATTACCAAGACCGACTTTTATGAGGTTGGGCTCTCCGGTCAACCTAACAGCAGCAGCCTGAGAGATGCTGTGGCAAATGCCTATGAGCTTCCGTCAAAAATGACGGCAAACGCTCTGCTGGCCGCCCTGAATATCCTCACCGACTATGATCACTTTATAGAAGTCCTGCAGGAATTAAAAGAAAAGGATTCTGATTGAAAAATGCAAAAGCTACCTGACCGCATAAAAATGCTCTTTATAAAAAATCGGGAGGTCATCTCCTATCTCTTTTTCGGAGGATTGACCACCCTTGTTAATTTTCTATCCTATGCCATGCTTCACGAACTGTTCAGTATAGACAAAAGCCTTTCCAATGGCATCGCCTGGTTTGTTTCGGTTATCTTTGCCTTTTTTACCAACAAAAAATATGTTTTCAAGGACAAAAGCTCATCCCTTCTCGATCTATCTAAAAAACTTCTCTCCTTTTTCGGTTTCCGTGCCCTCTCCGGAGTTTTTGACATTGTCGCTTTTAATGCGCTTGTCCCCTATATCAATGATTATCTATTAAAAATATTAATTTCAGTTTTTGTGATTATCGCCAATTATGTTTTCTCAAAATTTCTTATTTTCCGCAAAAAATTTTCACAAAAAAGTTGACCTTTTCATCTAAAAGGAGTATAATAGTGTAGATCTGTCAGGATCCACACCCTGCGGGCATAGTTTAGTGGTAAAACATCAGCTTCCCAAGCTGAGGCTGCGGGTTCGATTCCCGTTGCCCGCTCCAGATAAAATTCATGTATGAGGATTTCAACTCATACATTTTTCTTTTTTGCATTAAAAATCCCAAAAAGGAAAATGCTCAATAGAGATGACCCTTCCCATTTATCAAGGCTCCCTCAAAATCACCTTGGAGGATTTATGATCTCTCTTCTGCTTGTAATCATCTACATCGCATTTGTCAGTCTCGGCCTTCCCGATTCCCTGCTCGGTGCCGCATGGCCGATAATGCAGCGACAACTCGATGTTCCAAATTTCTATGCGGGGATCATCAGCATGAGCATCACCGACAGCACAATTATATCCTGCCTCCTCTCCGACCGGATCACAAAAAGGCTTGGGGCAGGGCTTGTCACCGCCGTTAGCACCTTGATGACGGCAGTAGCCCTCTTTGGTTTTTCCCTTGCCTCCTCCCTACCTCTGCTGTTTTTCTGGTCAATACCCTACGGTCTTGGCGCAGGCGCCATTGACGCCGCCCTCAACAATTACGTGGCACTCCATTACTCCTCCCGTCATATGAGCTGGCTACACTGTTTTTGGGGACTGGGCGCTTCGATAAGCCCCTATATCATGGCTTATTATCTGACAAACAGCCAAAACTGGAATATGGGATACCGCTCTGTCGCTCTGATACAAATCCTCCTTACGGTTGTCCTCTTTTTAACACTGCCTCTATGGAAAAGGGTCGCAAAAAAAGCCGGCACCGATAAATCGGTCGACTCCACGCCTCCGGTCAGCCTGAGGCACGCCCTGAATATCAGGGGTGTAAAGTTGATTCTTGTCACTTTTTTCAGCTACTGCGCGATGGAAGCAACGGCAGGACTTTGGGCAAGCAGCTTTCTTGTCCAGAGTCGGGGCGTCGATGCTAAAACGGCGGCGCAATTTGCCTCGTTGTTTTTCCTGGGCATCACCATCGGGCGGTTTCTCACCGGATTTATCGCCGATAGGATCGGTAATAAGCGGCTTGTCCGCTATGGCAACATCACCGTGATTTTAGGCATTCTCCTTCTCAGTCTGCCTGTCAAAACCAACATTCTGTGCTTGTCCGGACTTGTTATCATCGGTCTTGGGGGCGCCCCGATTTTTCCGGCTATCATTCATTCCACCCCTCAGAATTTCGGCAAAGAAAATTCACAAGCCATTATCGGCATTCAAATGGCAAGCGCATACACCGGCTTCACCTTTATACCCCCGCTTTTCGGCTTGATTTCCGATTATACAAGTATCGGTGTCTTTCCGCTGTTTTTGCTCCTTTTCGGATTGCTATGCCTGCTTATGTTCGAATGGGCACAAAAAACCATTTCACACAGCGAAAAAAAATAAAGAGTTCAATCAACAAATCCGGCACACAAAAAACGTGTGCCGGATTTTGCCTTTATTTTCCCCTTCCCCTCTCTCCGCCGGGACCATCCCGCCGTTCCCGTCTTTTGGTCATAGGGTCGGTCAAATCGGCGGTGCTGGAGGTCCATTGATTATTGCCTGCATCCTTGAGAGCTGTCTCCTGATTATTTGCCTTGATGCTCTGTTGTTTCTTATTTTGCTTTTTTTGTTTTTTACCGGACATTTGATTCACACTCCTTCAACGATATTATTACCGTCAAAGAGGACGTTATTCACAAAATATGGATTGTTTTACTTTTCTGATATTCGCACAAATGCCGCCCCACTACAAAGCCGCAAAGCCCCGACAAAAACATATTCAATCCGATAAATGCCCTCCCAAACAAGGAAGGAATACTCTTTCCCGTCGTAAATATACCTGCCGTCAGGATGATCGGTACCCCGCCGACCATCCTGACCTTCAAGATATGTAAACTGCCCTTACTTATAAAACGCCCTTCCCATTATATTCAAGATATATCCAAAGTTTTCTTAATAGCTTTTAACTTATTATTGACAAATCCTTTTAAATCAGATATACTATATGGGATAATATAAAACGCAATGACGAAGACGGTCTTCAGCTTAACGCTCACAGAGAGCCCGCATTTGGTGGAAGCGGGCAGCGCTTGCTGTCTGACACATCACTTCAGAGCGGAGCCGCTGACTATTAACTATATTAGGCGGCTACGTCCGGCCGCGTTATGGCTGCGGAGTTGCTAGACTCTCTAATAAGCGGATGTTTTTACATCAAATTGGGTGGTACCGCGGGTTCTTACTCGTCCCTGACATATGTCAGGGGCTTTTTTATTTCTACCGTCCCTGAGCTTTATTTACCCTCTACATCAATTTACAAGCAAAAACATAAGGAGATTATTATGGAAAAACAGGTTGCACTTATCGCCCAGAGACTTGCCTATCTGCGCCAGATTTCCGGGCGTTCCCCTGAGGAAATGGCGGAAATCACCGGTGTCTCCACAGCCGAGTATCTGTCGGCTGAAAACGGGGAAAGAGATTTTTCATTTACTTTTTTGTTTAAATGCGCCAATGCGCTAAAAGTGGACATCACCGATCTTGTTACGGGAGAGGAGGCCAAACTCTCCGGCTTCAGCATCACAAGACGGGGCGAGGGACTGCCGATTATCCGCCGCGCCGGCTTTATGTATAATCATCTTGCCTCAAACTTCAAGCATCGCACAGCCGAGCCCTTTGTTGTCACCGCTCCCTTCGATCCCGGAGCGCAAAATGCGGAAATTCCCACAGCAACCCACAACGGAGAGGAATTCGACTATGTTATCAGCGGCACCTTGAAGGTGCGCATCGGAGATAAAATCAACTATCTTCATGCCGGCGATTCTATCTACTATGACAGCAACACCCCCCACGGGATGATTGCGACAGGCGGATCAGACTGCGTTTTTATTGCGGTAGTTCTCCCCCCTGCCGGCGAAAAAAGCGAATATAAGCCGCCGGTACAAAAGCCGGCTTCTGCCGCCGTTCTGCGTAAAAAGGACGATGTTCTCCGCATCTGGGAAAGATTTATCGACGTTGTTGAGAACGAAACAGGAGATCTTGAAAAAATCTCATTCAAGCATCCTGACAATTTCAATTTTGCCTTTGACGTGCTCGACGAGCTGGCAAAAACCTACCCCGATAAACCAGCCATGCAATATGTCGACAAAGATATGAATCCCCGAACCTTTACCTACGCCGAAATCAGCCGCTACTCCTCTATGACGGCAAATTACCTGATGTCTCTCGGCATTAAGGCGGGGGACAAGGTTATGCTGGTGCTTAAAAGACATTATCAGTTCTGGTTTGCCCTGTGCGCCCTTCACAAAATCGGGGCTGTCGCTGTTCCAGCCACCAATCTGCTAGTGAAAAAGGACTTTGAATACCGCTTTAACAGCGCACAAATCAGCGCCGTCCTCTGCACGGCAGACGGGGATGTCGCCCATCAGGTCGAGCTGGCAGAGCCCGCCTCCCCTACCCTTAAAACAAAGGTCCTTGTCGGCGGCGAAAAGGAGGGCTGGCACGGCTTTGACAATGAAATCGAACGTTTTGACAGCACCTTCCCGCGCTCCCGCTGCGGCGCAAAATCCTGTAAGGATGTCATGCTGATGTTCTTCAGTTCGGGTACAACCGGTTATCCGAAAATTGTTGCCCATTCCTTTGAATATCCCCTTGGGCATTTCATTACCGCAAAATACTGGCACAACGTTGATCCCGACGGTCTTCATTTCACAATCTCGGATACCGGATGGGGGAAGGCCTTATGGGGGAAAATCTATGGTCAATGGCTCTGTGAGACAGCCGTTTTCACCTATGATTTTGACCGCTTCAACGCCCATGATATTCTGGGTATGTTCAAAAAATACAACATCACAACCTTCTGCGCCCCTCCCACAATGTATCGTTTCTTCATCAAGGAGGATCTCTCGAAATATGATCTTTCATCCCTAAAGCACGCCACCGTCGCAGGCGAGGCACTGAACCCCGAGGTTTTCAACCAATTCTATTCAGCAACCGGACTTAAAATCATGGAGGGCTTTGGTCAGACCGAGACCACCCTTGCCGTTTGCAACCAGCGCGGTTCCGAGCCGAAACCGGGCTCAATGGGCAAGCCGAGCCCCCTCTATGATGTGGACATCATCACCCCCGAGGGGGAAAGCACGAAGGTGGGCGAGGTCGGCGAAATCGTTATCCGCACCGACAAGGGCACTCCCTGCGGACTTTTCCTCGAATACTACGGAACCCCTGATAAAACAAATGAAGCCTGGAACAACGGAATCTATCATACCGGGGACACCGCCTGGAAGGATGAGGACGGATATTTCTGTTATGTCGGTCGTGTGGACGATCTTATCAAATCAAGCGGCTACCGCATAGGCCCGTTTGAGATCGAAAGCGTCATTATGGAGCTGCCCTATGTTCTTGAGTGTGCCGTTACCGGCGTCCCCGACGAGATACGCGGCAATATCGTTAAAGCCTCTGTTGTCCTCACCAAGGGCACCCGGCCCACCGAGGAGCTCAAGGCAGAAATCCAAAACTATGTTAAAACCCACACCGCACCCTATAAGTACCCCCGCATCGTTGAATTTTTACCTGAACTGCCTAAAACCATCAGCGGCAAAATCCGCAGAGTGGAGCTTCGTTCCAAAGGCTGATACGAGATTAAGATAATTCATCTACAAAGCAAAAATCGCCTGTTATGATACAATAGCGTAACAGGCATTTTTTGCAGCTTTAGGCGAAATTTCCTGCAGAATTTCTATGTATTGTCAGAATGCACAAAAAAGCAGGACATTTGTCCCGGACAAATGCACATTGCTCTGATTTTTCATTGAGTTGTTGATAATCGTAGCTTTTTGTGGTACACTAAAAGTAACAAAATTAAACGAAAGGTGCTATAATTATGGCTAAAACAAATATTGTCGATTGGCAAACCATTACAAATTTCGTTATCGACGCCTTCAAAGGTTACGGAATCCCCGAAGAAGATGCAAAAATCTGCGCCGACGTCCTTCTCGAAAGCGATAAGCGCGGAATTGAGTCCCACGGTGTTAACAGATTCAAGCCTATCTATCTTGACCGTATTAAGGCCGGCATCCAAAAGCCTGTTACCGAGTTTGAGGTAGTCAAAGATTTTGCCGCCACCGCTGTTGTTGACGGACACGACGGCATGGGTCAGGTTGTCGGGTACAAGGCAATGAACATGGCTATTGAAAAGGCAAAGAAATACGGCATAGGCATGGTTGTTGCCAGAAACTCTACCCACTACGGCATCGCCGGTTACTATGTTACCATGGCTACTCAGGCTGGTTGCGTCGGCATTACAGGAACTAATGCCCGCCCCTCCATTGCACCCACTTTCGGTGTAGAAAACATGCTCGGAACCAACCCCCTCACCTTCGGTATGCCCACAGACGAAGAGTTTGATTTCGTTCTCGACTGTGCAACCTCTATAATCCAGAGAGGTCGTATCGAGTATTATGCAAGAATGGGTATTGACACCCCCGCCGGCATGGTTGTCGGTCGTGATGGCTCCAGCCTTACCGACTCGGAGGCCATTCTTAAGGCTCTCGTCAGCGGCGAAGCAGCATTGGCACCCCTCGGCGGTATTGGCGAGGAATTTGCCGGCTATAAGGGCTACGGCTATGCAACCGTTGTTGAGATTCTTTCGGCCGCTTTCCAGCAGGGACAATTTCTTAGAGCGCTCTCCGGCATAGGTCCAAACGGCGAAAAGATTCCTCACCGTCTCGGACACTTCTTTATCGCCATCGATACAGAGGCCTTCATGGGACTTGAAGCCTTCAAGAAAACCTGCGGCGATATTCTCCGTGATCTTCGCAACTCTACAAAAGCACCCGACGCCGAGCGTATCTACACCGCCGGTGAAAAAGAATATCTCGTATGGCAGGAGCGCAAAGACAGCGGCGTTCCGATTAACGATGCCGTTCAGAAGGAGCTTGTCCAGATCAGGGATGAGCTGGGTCTCACACAGTATAAATTCCCGTTTGAAGACTAATTGCAATAGCACCGCCGGTTATCCGTCAAAACGGTAACGATTCTATAATACGACCACACGAAGGAGACTCGTCCAACTGTAAAATTTACATCCGACCTGTCTCCTTCTTACTTTTTGTATCGGCAACCAAAGACAGTTGAGTGCCGATACATCATAAAGCAGCCTGCTCTGCTCCCTTGCCTTTATTTGTTATTAATCGTGAATTCAAACAAGGAGAATTATTTTTATATGGATATCAGACAGGAATCCCTAAAAAAGCATTATGAATGGAAAGGTAAAATAGAGGTTGTCTCCCGCTGCCCAATCAATGACCGCCGCGACCTTTCCCTCGCCTACACCCCCGGCGTTGCCGAGCCCTGTGTTGCAATTCAGGCAGACTACAACAAATCCTACGAGCTGACCCGCCGTAGCAATCTTGTTGCCGTCATCACCGACGGAACAGCCGTCCTCGGTCTTGGTGATATCGGTCCTGAGGCAGGCATGCCCGTTATGGAGGGTAAATGCGCCCTCTTTAAGGAATTTGCAGATGTTGATGCCTTCCCGCTTTGCATACGCTCAAAAGATGTAGATGAAATTGTACGCACCATCTATTTAATCTCCGGCTCATTCGGGGGTATTAACCTTGAGGACATCAGCGCACCCCGCTGCTTTGAAATCGAACGCAAGCTGAAGGAGATTTGCGATATACCGATTTTCCACGACGATCAGCACGGTACCGCCATTGTTGTTGCCGCCGCCCTTATCAACGCTCTTAAAATCGTTAACAAGGATATGAAATCTATCAAGGCGGTTATCAACGGCGCCGGAGCTGCCGGCATCGCCATTGGCAAGCACCTGCTCAACATGGGGCTTGAAAATCTTATTATGGTTGGCAGAAGTGGCATAATTTACGACGGCAAGTCTGATAACAACGCTGCCCAGCAAGAGATGGCCACCTTAACCAATCGCGAAATGCTAAAGGGTACCCTTGCCGACGCCATGGCAGGAGCCGATCTTTTCATCGGTGTTTCGGTCCCCGGCGTCGTAACCCAGGATATGGTCAGAAGCATGGCAAAGGATGCCATAGTTCTCCCCTTGTCAAATCCCACCCCGGAAATCATGCCCGATCTGGCTCTTGCCGCCGGCGCGCGCATTGTGGGAACCGGTCGTTCCGACTTCCCGAATCAAATAAATAACGTGCTCGCCTTCCCGGGTATCTTCCGCGGCGCTCTCGACTGCCGTGCCTCCACAATCAACGAAGAGATGAAGGTTGCAACCTCATATGCCATCGCCTCCCTTATACCCGACGACGAGCTGAATGAGGAAAACATTATTCCCAGCGCCCTTGATAAGCGTGTGGCAAGAGCGGTTGCGGACGCCGTTATCGAAGCCGCACAAAAAACCGGCGTCTCCAGAATATAATAACCTCTCCCTCAAAAAGGGCTGATCTATCTTCAATCCAAACCCGAACTCCCGGTTTTCTATAGGAAGCCGGGGGTTTTCTGTCGAGCCACCCTTCCTTTTCTCAAAATTTCCTTATTATTATATAGGTTTTTTATTTAAAACTATTGATTTTTATAAGAAAATGTGGTATAATACGTATATCATATGATGTTATGAAGGAGAGTGGGGCTGCCCACTCTTCCTTTTGCATATTTTTAAAATAATAAAATTGGGATTGATAAAATGAAAAAACCAAAAAACATTGCATCAAAGGTTGCTGAGCTGCTGACCCCGGTGGTCGAAGAGCTTGGATACCAGCTTTGGGATATCGAATATGCCAAAGAGGGCACCGAATGGATTCTGCGAATCACCATCGATTCAAAGCAGGGCATCGGGATAGAAGATTGCGAAAGAGTTCATCGTGCCGTTGATCCGATACTTGACGAGCACGACCCGATAGAGACATCCTATCGTCTTGAGGTTTCCTCCCCCGGAGTCGAGCGCGAGCTTAGAGTGGACGACCACTTCACCGCCTCAATCGGGGAGGATATCGAGGTCAAGCTCTTCAGACCGATAGAAGGACAACGCATTTACAGAGGAGTTCTTCGCGCCTATGCAGACAAGGTCATCGTAATTGAAACCGATTCAGGCGAGGTAAGAATTCCGAGAACCGATGCCGCAATAGTCAAAACCACCTTTGATTTTTAATTGATATTAATCAGTATAATATACGAAAGGACTGACGCTAAGCAGGCGTCGATGGACAAATGAAAAGATGAACGCCGAATTTTTTGAAGCACTGGATCTGCTCGAGAAAGAAAAGGGCATACCCAAGGAATATATGCTTGAAAGGGTTCATGCCGCCCTTATCGGAGCTTTTAAGCGTGACCGGGGAGGCAATACAAATGTCAGAGTTGCCATTGACCCCGTTAAAAAGGATATACGTGTTTACGAACAGCGGGCAATTGTCGAGGAAGTTACAGACGAGAGTACCGAAATTTCCCTTGAAGATGCAAAAAAATTAAACAAGAGATATAAGCTTGGCGGCATTGCTGAAATAGAGGTGAAGACCAAAAACTTCAGACGGCTGAGCGCCTCTGCGGCAAAGCAAATCATTATCCAGGGAATCAGAGAGGCAGAGCGCTCCATTCTGATTAAAGAATATGAAAGCAAGCGCGAGGAGATCGTTACCGCCATTGTCACAAAAATTGACGACTCAAACGGAAATGTCATTCTTGACACCGGCACAAGCCAGGCCGTTCTTTTAAAATCGGAGCAGATTCCCGGCGAGAGATTCACTGTTGGCGATCGTATAAAGGTCTTTATCACCGAGGTTCACCGTGAGCTTCGGGGACCTATCGTCACCCTTTCCCGGATCCATCCCGGACTTGTCAAACGGATTTTCGAGCTTGAGATCCCGGAAATACAGGATGGCGTCGTCTTAATCAAGGGGGTTGCCCGTGAGGCAGGCTCCCGCACAAAAATCGCCGTTGAATCAAGGGATCCTGATGTAGATCCCATCGGCGCCTGTATCGGCAACCGGGGCATGCGCATTAACTCAATCATAAACGAACTTCGCGGCGAAAAAATCGACATTGTAAAATACAGTCAGGATCCTGCGGAATATATCAGCGCTGCCCTCTCACCGGCCGAGGTCATTTCGGTGGAGATCGACGGTGAGCGCTCATGCAAAGTCATTGTTGCACCGGATCAGCTTTCCCTTGCCATCGGAAAAGAAGGGCAAAACGCCCGTCTTGTGGCACGTCTGACCGGATACAAGATTGACATAAAATCCATATATTAATGAGAGTCAAAGCTTAAGCAAAGGAGGCACGCAGATGGGCACAGGAACAAAAGGAAAATCTAAAACGCCCCCTAAAAAGAAAATTCCGGAGCGCAAATGCACCGGTTGCGGCGAAAAACGCATAAAATTCGATCTGTACCGAATTGTACGATCCCCGGACGGAACCGTTTCCCTCGATACTACCGGAAAAAAATCGGGACGGGGCGCCTACATCTGCAAAAATGTTTCCTGCCTTAAAAAGGCCCGCAAAGCGCAACGCCTTGAGCGCAATCTGGAATGCGAGATACCCGATTCTGTTTATGACACTCTTGAGGAGGAGCTTGCCGAACATGAACAGTAATATTCAGCGCTTATCCTCTATGCTCGGTATGTGCGCAAGAGCACGAAAGATAATTCACGGCATTCCGCTTATCCGCAAGGCTCTCAGATCTGCCTCCCCCCCAAAACTGGTTCTCTATTCCCATACAGCCTCGCAAAACTCAAAAAAACGCATAACCGACAAATGTATATACTATAGAGTTCAATCTATTGAAATCCCCCTCGGCACCGATGAGCTGGCAAGATGCACCGGGAAGAGTGGCGCTGTCGCAGCTGTGGGGATAACAGATGACGGACTAGCCCGAGCAGTGCTCGGATTGATACCAGAGGATCACACCACCAATCTAGATAACGCTCAGGCAGCGGACAGCACAATTCATTGACGAAGGAAGGAATTGAAGAAATATGGCACCAATCCAACAATACCGTATCAGTCAGCTCGCAAAAGATCTCAATCTTAAAAGCAAAGATTTGATCTCTCTTTTGTCGACGCATGGCATAGAAAATAAAACTCATATGGCCACTCTTACACCCGAGGAATTCAGTCTTCTGCTCAATGAATTGACCAAGGCCAATCAAATCAGCAATATAGACGATTACTTAAGCGGCAAAACAAAAATCTTTACAAAAACACAAAAAGCACAGCTAAAGGCTGCTGCTGAAGCGAAGGCTGCCGCAGAAGCGAAGGCCGCCGCTGAAGCGAAAGCCGCCGCAGAAGCGAAGGCCGCCGCAGAAGCGAAGGCCGCTGCAGAAGCGAAAGCTGCTGCAGAAGCGAAAGCCGCCGCAGAAGCGAAAGCCGCCGCAGAAGCGAAAGCCGCCGCAGAAGCGAAAGCTGCTGCAAAAGCAAAGACCGCGACCGCTCAGGAGCAGGCGCAAAGAACTGCTAAAGGCGGAAAAACGAAACAGCCCGACGATCGCTTTGCCAAAACTGCTCAGCATAAGACTGCGTCCCAGTCACAAAACAAACAAAAGCAAAAGCAGACCCAAAGCGACCGAAGACCGGCGGCATCCACACAATCGACAATCAGCACTGTCTCCTCGACTACATCTGCTCCCCAAGCTATCAAGCGTATTGTCGATACCCGCATAACAAATGTGGATCTCTCCAAATATGACGAACGACTTGACCGTCTGGTTCCTGACACGATTCGTGATATCAAGGCAGAGAGACAAAAGCTCAAAAAGCAGGATACCCGCAGCACGTACAGTAAAAGCAGAGATAAGGAACGGCTGGCTATAGAGAAAATCAAGAAGCTTGAGGCTGCAAAGCAGAAGAAAAAGCCTCTTTCCATTACCGTTCCAGATGAGATCACCGTCGGTGAGCTTGCCTCAAGGTTAAAGGTCACTGCCGGCGAGGTAATCAAGCGGCTTATGGTCATGGGAGTTATGGCAACAATCAATCAGACTATTGATTATGACACCGCTTACCTTATCGGGGACGAGCTGGGTGCTATCGTCACTAAGGAGGTTGTTGTCACCATTGAAGAGCGTCTGTTCAATGAAGAAGATGATAAGGAAGAGGATCTTGTGGAGCGCAGCCCCATTGTTGTTGTCATGGGTCACGTCGACCACGGAAAGACCTCTCTTCTCGACGCTATTCGTCACACCAATGTTACCACCGGTGAAGCAGGCGGCATTACTCAACACATCGGTGCCTACAGTGTTAATGTCAACGGCAAAAAGATCACCTTCCTTGACACACCGGGACACGAGGCCTTCACTTCTATGCGTGCAAGAGGCGCTCAGTCAACCGATATTGCCATTCTTGTTGTTGCCGCCGACGACGGAATCATGCCCCAAACGGTAGAGGCCATAAACCATGCCAAGGCCGCCAACATTGATATTGTCGTCGCTATCAATAAGATTGACAAGCCTACCGCAAATCCGGAAGTTATCAAGCAGGAGCTGACCAAATATGAACTTGTTCCTGAGGAATGGGGCGGCGATACCATTTGCGTTCCCGTTTCCGCACTGACAAAGCAGGGCATCGATAACCTGCTTGAAAACGTGCTTCTCGTTGCAGAAATGAAGGAGCTGCGGGCGAATCCTGCCCGCCGGGCCAAAGGTATCGTTATTGAGGCCAAGCTTGATAAGGGCAGAGGACCTGTTGCTACCGTTCTTATACAAAACGGGACACTCAAAACCGGTGATATCATCATTGCCGGCACCTCAGTCGGACGGGTTCGTGCCATGATCGATGACAAGGGCAATTCCCTTGACAGCGCCGGTCCGTCAATGCCTGTTGAAATCACCGGGCTTTCCGAGGTTCCGCTCGCCGGCGACGAACTTAACGCCGTCGAGGACGAGCGTATGGCAAGAACACTCGCCGAGCAGCGTCGCAACAAAGCCAAAGAGGAAAGCTTCAAGGCTAACGCAAAAGCCAACCTTGACGATTTGTTCGCCCAGATCACCGAAGGTGTCAAAGAACTTAATATTATCGTCAAAGCAGATGTTGGCGGTTCCGCCGAGGCCGTTAAGGAATCCCTCCTCAAGCTCTCCAACGACGAAGTCAAAATACGCATTATCCACAGTGCCGCCGGCGGCATCACCGAAGGGGATGTCATGCTTGCTTCGGCATCCAATGCTATTATCATCGGATTTAACGTCCGACCTGATAAAAATGCAATTGACTCTGCTGCACGACAGGGTGTTGACATCAGAACCTACCGAGTCATCTATGACTGTATTGCAGAGGTTTCGGCGGCTATGAAGGGACTTCTCGCCCCTGTTTATAAAGAAGTCATCCTCGGTCATGCACAGGTGCGTCAGACCATATCGGTACCCAATGTGGGCACCGTTGCCGGCTCCTATGTTCAGGACGGAAAGATTTCCCGCGGCTGCCTGATTCGTATTGTTCGTGACGGTGTTGTCATCTTCGAGGATAAGCTAGCCTCCCTCCGCCGCTTTAAGGACGACGTCAAGGAGGTTATGCAAGGGTTCGAATGCGGTATCGGTCTTGAGCGATTTAACGATATTAAGGAAAATGACATTCTCGAAGCTTATATTATGGAAGAAGTCGAGAGATGAGATTAAACAATAAATTTTTGCCCCTTAGCCGCGCGGAAATGGAAGAGCGCGGCTGGGATGCGCCCGATTTTATATTTGTCAGTGGCGACGCCTATGTGGATCACCCCAGCTTTGGCGTCGCCATTATCTCCCGCGTCCTTGAGGCCGCGGGAGATAATGTTGCAATCCTTGCCCAGCCCGACTATAAAAGCTGCGAGCCCTTCAAAGAATACGGGCGCCCGCGGCTCGGCTTTCTCGTCACATCAGGCAACATTGACTCGATGGTGGCACATTATACCGTCGCAAAGAAAAAGCGGCAGTATGACTACTATTCTCCCGGCGGTAAAGCAGGTCTGCGTCCTGACCGCGCAGTTATCGTATATTGCAACCGCATTCGGGAGGCCTATGGCGATGTTCCGATTATACTTGGCGGTATCGAAGCCTCCCTGCGGCGATTCGCCCATTACGATTATTGGAATAACAAGATCAGAAGAAGCATTTTAGTTGATTCTAGAGCCGATATCCTCGCCTACGGCATGGGCGAGAAGAGTATTTTACGCATTGCCGAGCTTTTGCAAAAAGGTGCGCAGATTAAAAAAATACGGGACGTGCGGGGAACCGTCTTTCTATGCAACAGGGGGGATTCCATTCATTTTGATTCTGCCGAGACTTACGATTACGACAGGCTAAAGATGGACAAATCAGCCTATGCCCGCGCCTTTGAGATCCAATATAAAAATCAGGATGCTATCAGCGGCAAGGCGGTGATCGAATACTACGGAGATAAAATGCTTGTCCAAAATCCACCTATGCCCCCTCTTGAGCGTGATGCCCTTGATGCAGTTTATGCCCTGCCCTACACTCGCAATTATCATCCCTCCTACGAATCAGCCGGCGGTATTCCTGCCATTGCCGAGGTAAAATTTTCTATCACCCATACTCGCGGTTGCTTTGGCGCCTGCAATTTCTGCGCCCTTGCTTTTCATCAGGGCAGAACAGTGCGCTCCCGCAGTCCTGAATCTGTTTTGGCAGAGGCGAAAATTATCGCCGCCATGCCTTATTTTAAGGGATATATCCATGATGTCGGGGGACCTACCGCAAATTTTCGTCACCCCTCCTGCGACAAGCAGCTTAAACACGGTGTCTGTACCAACAAAAAATGTCTGGTTCCAAAGCCTTGCCCCCACCTGAAGGTTGATCATTCCGAATATATGAGGCTGCTGTCCGACATAGAAGCTCTGCCCGGGATTAAAAAGGTGTTTGTCCGCTCGCGCATACGGTTTGACTATCTGCTCCTGGATAAAAGCGATAAGTTTTTCAGACAACTTGTTGAAAGGCATGTCAGCGGACAGCTCAAGGTTGCGCCTGAGCACTGCTCTCCCGATGTTCTTCGCGCAATGGGAAAGCCGCCGATTTCGGTTTACCGGCGCTTTTGCGATGAATATTTTCGTCTTTCCAGGGAATACAATAAGGAACAATATTTGGTTCCCTACCTTATGTCAAGCCATCCCGGCTCAACCCTCAGCGATGCAATAGAGCTTGCTCTTTTGCTTAAAAAGAGCGGCTATTCTCCGGAGCAGGTTCAAGACTTTTATCCGACTCCCGGCACTGTTTCTACCGTTATGTATTATACAGGTATCAATCCCCTTACCGGCAAAAGCATCTATGTTTCCACCGACTATCGGGAAAAGCGGATGCAGCGCGCCCTCCTTCAATTTAACAAACGGGAGAATGCCTCTCTTATCCGCGAGGCGCTCACCCTCTGCCGCCGGGAGGATTTAATTGGCAACTCTCCCCATTGCCTTGTCCCATCGGAATATAACAGAAGCCGTAAAACAGCTACACCGAACTTCCCCTCAAAAAAGCCGCAAACTGAAGGGGGCAAAGGGAAAAAATCAGGTAAAAACAAACGTCTAATTGCAAGACCCAAGCGTAAATACAGCAAAAAAACAAATCAAAACCACAAAAAGCAGAAATGACAAAAGGAGGGTATCCGAATGTCTATGATCGACGAAAAAGCCTTAATCAAGGCGGCTCTGCTGGCAAGAGAATACGCATATGCCCCTTACTCGGGTTTCAGTGTCGGCGCCGCCCTTCTCTCCTCCGACGGCCGAATTTTTACCGGCTGCAACATTGAATCGGCCTCCTATACACCTACCACCTGCGCCGAGCGGACTGCCCTTGTGAAGGCGATCTCCGAAGGCGTCCGTCATTTTTCCGCTATCGCCGTTGTTGGCAGTAAGACAGGAGAGCCTCCAAGCAGCTTCTGTTCCCCCTGCGGGGTATGCCGACAGTTTTTGTATGAATTTTACAGCCCCGGTTTTATGGTTTATATGGCAAAATCACCCGATGAATTTATCATGCGCCCGTTAGACGAGCTTTTGCCCCTCGCTTTCGGTCCGAAGTCGCTCCTCTCCTGACCAATTTTTACAAAACCGATAAAAAATCATATAAGAAATCCGATATATTGCATATGCAGTATATCGGATTTCTTATTAAATATTAATTTCAGCGTTAATTATCAGTAAGACCCATCTGCCCCATCAGCCGCTTGTTAAACTCAACCGCCGTATTGTAGCCCATCTTTTTCTGGCGGTTGTTCATCGCCGCAATTTCAAGGATAATTGCAAGATTTCGTCCCGGACGCACGGGTATGGTGGTTGAGGGGATTTCAATACCGAGAATCTCGGTTGTCTGCGAATCAATACCGAGACGATCGTACATTTTGCCCTGAACCCAAGGTTCAAGATTAATAATCATATCAATCTTCTCGGAAACATTAACAGCCCCCATGCCAAACAAACGCCGAATATCCACAATACCAATGCCGCGCAGCTCCACATAGTGGCGAATAATCTCA
>JAAYQM010000062.1 GCA_012519315.1 Clostridiales bacterium
AGGCTGAAAAGGTCAACGGTGCCCGAACCCAGCGGATTCAAATCATTTATAATTGCATTGGAGCAATAGATTTTCCGAAAATGAACGAAAAAACGGCATAGCCGCTATTCACGACTATGCCGGAATTTTTCAGGGATATAAAATCCCTATGTGAGGACAGCTTTGGTCGCCCGTTTATTCTTATATCGAGAGACTTCCTTGCTTTTGGGATTCAATGTATTTGTCTGTGGGCAATAAAATGAGACAGAGCCGGGCTCTGTCTCATTTTATTGTTTGCATTTTGCTTGATTTATAACAACATAGGTATCCGCAGATTTATAAGATAAACAAGGGGCATAAAGGCAGGGAGACGGGACCGAACTAAAGGAGAATACATATCAGTCCGCCGCTGCCCTCGTTGATAATCCGCTCTAGTGTCTCGGAAAGCTTTAAGCGCGCGTCTTCGGGCATATGGGCAAGCTTTGAATGGAGCCCTTCGTTTACCAGCTCATAAAGACTTTTGCCGAAAAGATTTGATTTCCAGATGCTGCGAGGATCGGATTCGAATTCCTTGAGAAGGTAGCGAACCAGCTCCTCGGATTGCTGTTCTGTCCCCACAATCGGATTTATCTCGGTCTTGATGTCCGCCTTGATCATATGGATGGATTGGGCACCGGCACACAGACGCACGCCGTATCCTCCCGATTGTTTGACAATTTCCGGCTCCTCCAGCCGCAGCTCGTCGATGTCCGGCATTACAATGCCATAGCCCTTAGTGTTAACATCATGTAGGGCGGCGGCAACCTTGTCGTATTCCCGTTTGGTTTCGGCAAGCTCCCGCATCAGAGAAATAAGGGTATCCTCCCCTGTGATGTCAAAGCCGGTAAGCTCGCTCATAATTTTGTAATAAAGTGCAGGGTCGATTTGCAACTCGATTTCGGCATAGCCGCTGCCGAGATCTATGTTTTTAATCTCCATACCGGCAATGTCGGGGTTGAGTAGTATGTTGGTGAAAACGGCTTTGATATCCCCGGTCTTTGTGATGTTATCGGCGCATTCTTTGACGGAGTTTAGAATAGAAGCTCTGAGCCAGTGTCCTCTGTCAAGGGCTGCCGTCCAGCCGGGCGTGGTTATCTTGATTTCCTTTACCGGGAATTCGAGCAATACCAGCTCCAGAATGTGCCGGATATCCTCCCTGTCAAGCTCAAGGCAGTTGACAAGAGCAACAGGCACCCTGTATTTTCGTTCCAGCTCATAAGCAAGATTGGTGGATTCCTCACTGTCGGGAGTGGCAGAATTTAAAATAATTGCAAAAGGCTTGTTGATCTTTTGCAGCTCCCGTATTACTCGCTCCTCTGCCTCTATGTAGTTTTCACGCGGAATATCGCCGATAGTCCCGTCGGTTGTAACCAGCATTCCGATAGTCGAATGTTCGTTGATTACCTTTCGGGTTCCCATTTCGGCTGCATCCTTAAAGGGCATCGGCTCCTCTGACCAAGGGGTTCTGACCATGCGGGGCTGACCCTCCTCCATTTGCCCCAGTGCATCGGGAACGATATAGCCCACGCAGTCGATCATCTTAACACGGAGGGTGGCATTGTCGCTGAGCTTGATTTGAACGGCGTCGTCGGGGATAAACTTCGGCTCGGTTGTCATTACGGTTCGTCCCGCAGCCGACTGAGGCATTTCATCTTTGGCTCGTTCTCTGTCATATGAATTGACTATGTTAGGAAGCACGACCGATTCCATAAACCTCTTGATGAAGGTGGATTTACCGGTTCGAACCGGCCCCACCACGCCAATATAGATATCACCATTTGTTCTTTTTGCTATATCCCTATAAATATTGTAGCTGTCCATCTATTATCCTCCTTCACAAAATGCAAACAGTACAGGCTGATACATTATACTTTTTTATCGTCAGAATTATGACTGTTAAATTAAAAAATATAACAAAAAAACATTGTGGAAAACGGAAGGGCGAAGCCCCCTTGACAGAAAGTATCTTCCTTGGCGGTTTTTAGCGGCTGGACAGATGTCAATATAGTAGACAGAAAAAAGTAAAAAAACATGTCTAACTCATATTAAAACTCTCTTCTTTTTCATTAGGAGTAAGCATTTGATTTGCAGAATGTGGCCTTTGAGAGTTATA
>JAAYQM010000063.1 GCA_012519315.1 Clostridiales bacterium
ATGAGTTAGACATGTTTTTTTACTTTTTTCTGTCTACTATATTGACATCTGTCCATATCCTCTGTTGAATGAAATCCGACTTCTAATCAGAATCAACGCTATTTCACCTGTGTTTTTGATTGTTATCTAAACTTTTATTACGCAAAAGAAAAACATATCCTAAATAAACAGCGACCGCAGTAATCATCATCATATACTGCACTACATATGATGCATCGGCGAATCTAAAATATATCGCAACATAGATGCTATAATATAAGAGAAACAAAGCAGAAAACAGTCTGTAATAATTACGATTATTGAGCGAGTCTCTGTTTTTTATTCTTCTAATCAGTATCAACAATCCATATAGAACGGTAAAAAAAACAAGAGGAAAAAGAACAAAAAAGTGTGTAAACGGCAATCCGAAATTATCGGCAAGAGGTTTCATGATACTTGCTATAAAAATAATGGGGACAAAAATAAGACGGAATAGAAATCCTAATATCGTCATAAACTTGCCAGCGGTTTCAGCCTTCGGCTGCTCGATACAGATTTCATCTGTTCTGTTAGCATTTAACAATATAAGCATTATGCCTAACCCGGAAAACAATCCGGTGAAATACTCCCACATATGCCAGCCGTCCAACCAAGCAGGCGGTACCAATGAACTCATTCTAAATCCGCCGACAGACCAAAAAAGCCATAGATCTGCCAGTGTAATAGAGAGGGCATGCACACCGCAGATTTTAAAAATTATATTGCTTGCTCTCTTGTCATGTAAAATATAGCGCACAAAAGCAAAAAGCGCCACAGAGGCAATAGCGGATGAAATTGCACTTATTGAGGCAAAATAGTTTCTGCCGCCGGGAATCCCTTTTGCCCAACTACTGTTGTCAAAATTCGATATATAGGCTCTCCATGGGCTGATGTTATAGCCTTTGTCGGTCAACCCATAAGAGAACAGGTCTGTTGCCTGCGGATTTAAAAAACCAAGCAATATATGTGATACCAAAAGCATGGCCAGCCACATTACGATATAATAGACTGCAATTGCCAAAAGTGTCTGCTTAAACATATGTATTCGATTTGAATATATACGACCGATACAATATGCAAAAAAAGGCATCCAACCAAACCCGAGACATAACATAATAGTGATACCCGATAAGGGATTGATCGGAACATAGATGACCGCATCCTCACCGGAAAATGGAATGCCACTTGAAAGCATTCCGGTTATTTGGGTGTTCAGTGTGCCCCACCCGCCAACCGTAACAGCCATAGAAAGAACCGTTATAAGAAATACCTCGCCGAATATTCCGCTGTTTGTTTTATATTTGGGTATTAGGAATGTAAAAACGAACAGACAAAAGCACAGTGAAGCCACAATCATCCCCCAAAATGAACCGAACCCCTCGCTTCCCCGGATTCTCCATAGTGTTCCGAACAAAAACGCTCCTGTCAATAATATAACAACAAATTGACCTTTGCTTGCATATTTGAAGTCTTCGGAGAGACCCGGTTGTTCGCAGCGGGTGAAAATCTCGCTTGTCTGTTTATCCTGTTTTGCCGGTGTATTTGATTTCACGTTAACCTATGCCTTTCCTTCAAAAAATATTTTTTTATGCTTTTTTCGATAGAAGCGCTCAACTAAAGACCACTCAAAGCCGCTACGATGGTAAGCAATATTGTTTTTTTAATGTATCTTCTTTTTTCAAATGAGGCGATTAGGTAGTTTTTATCAATTGTTAAATTTTATCATAACACAAGATGTTATATATTGCAAGCAAGAGCTTTAAAAGCTTTTGTGAACCACCGGCACTTTTAGCGGCAGCGGTTCCGCAAAAAAAGTCAAAGTCACCGGGGCCGGCGGCTTTGACTTTTTGCTAGTTTGATTCTTCTTTAAATATATTCGCTTTCATTTTATGATTCATAGATTTATATACAAATGATATTACGCCTACTTAACGGCATAGCAGTGTTTAATTAGCAATAAACAAAATATCACAAACAAACAGTCATGCCGTCATATGCCGGAAGGATATCCGATGTCTCAAGTCGAAGACGCAGCTCGGCGTGAGATGTATGCAGAGTCCGCGCCATATGAGATACAATTATCCGGCCGCCCGCATTTATTACTCCGCACTTACGCATTGTTTGCGCCATTATCTCAACCATACCGATATTATTATGCTCAAATATTCTGTAATCTCCCTCCACATCACCCACAGTACAATCAAGAATAACTGCATCGAATTTATGCCTGCGTATTTCGTGCCAGCTCTCGCAAATAAACCATGCAGTGTCACAGGCATATAAAACAACCTTATCCCCATATTTGATTATATAATTTATTGTTGTCTCGCCGGTGGGACCGCTGACAAATGATTTGCCCGGATGGGTATTAGGGTGTAATCCGCAATACTGCATTCCTCGCAGGGCTGCAGGGCCGAGGCGCTCTCTGTATGTTCGGAATTACTGTCGCGAAACAAGGCAACGCTTCTTTCGCTGCCGAAAAATCCACGTTTTCCCTCAGCAAAGAACGTGCGCACCGCTTCAGCCGAACAGTGGTCAGGGTGGGTATGGGTTACCAGTATATATTTTGTTTTGCCGGTGCTGAGATTAAGCTCCTTCATATAGTCTATAACCATCGGACCCGCATCAACAAGGAAATCTGAATTTATAAGCAAGGATGCATTGCGACGGTACTCGTTGCCGAATATTTCTCAGTGCCTTTTTTTCCAATCGGCTGCGCCTGTTCCGAGAAAGGTCAATAACATAGAATATCCTCCCTGTCTTATTTTGTCATATGAATTGGCTGTGGTCCTATTTAAGTAAATAAGCATGCACCTGCAGAGTAAAGCGGACACATTATAAAATTAATTTACAAGCTGCGAGGTTTTATATATCCTCTATTATATATGCTTTCGACCGACAAAACAAGTTATCCCTCAACAAATATCGTGCAATCTTTTTATAGGGTGCGATATTTTTAAGGGATAATCTGTTCTTGCTAGATTATTTTATATACCTTTTAAAATATATATGTTCCCGGCGTGACATTATAGACCTTGTCTTCGATATGGACAACGGCGGGAGAAGGCATGGTTATTTCATATCGTATCCTCCCCTCAAAATGGTACCATTTTGAACTTACCTTGCCAAACCGAGTGTCAATCGACGCGTAAAGCCAATCAAACCTGTCTGCCCTGGTCAAGCGAAATTGTAACACTCTGACCTAATAGTTTCATTAATGAATGAGCTTTAAAAGGTGTGAGATCATTGTTGTAATCATGCGGTCTGAGATGGTTGTACCATAAAACACATACTCCTCAGTCGCAGAATCAAGCTCCATATCACTTCGGAAATTGTGCTGATGTATCAACTCGCTCTTAAAAGTGTTAAAATACCTTTCCATCGGGGCATTGTCATACGGGCATCCGGCTTTGCTCATGCTCTGAGTAATATTAACAGATTCACAAAACTCAGTAAAGGCTTTTGAGGTGTATTGAGAGCCTTGGTCACTGTGTAAAACCAACCCGTCCTTTGAGATAGACTGTGAGGAAAGAGCTTTTTTAGAGTGTTTATTGCTAAGTCAGCAGTTATTGTTTTGCTATTCAAGCTTGCAATCACAGAGCGGTCATAAAGGTCAATAATCGAGCAGTTGTAACGTTTCTGACCATCTTTCAAAAACAAATACGTAAAATCTGGACAGATGTCAATATAGTAGACAGAAAAAAGTAAAAAAACATGTCTAACTCATATTAAAACTCTCTTCTTTTTCATTAGGAGTAAGCATTTGATTTGCAGAATGTGGCCTTTGAGAGTTATA